>CANRMG010000065.1 GCA_947631675.1 uncultured Oscillospiraceae bacterium | reverse complement strand
GCCCGGCGGGAGTAGTCCATCATGTACTTGGCGTCCCGGTAGAGGGATTCGCCCGCCTTGGTGAGCGTGAGCCCCCGATGGCTGCGGACAAAGAGCTTCAGGTCCAACTCCGATTCCAGCAGGTTGATTTGCTTGATGACCGCCGTGGGCGTGATGAAAGCGTCGTCTGCCGCCTTATTGAAGCTGCCCGCGTCCGCCACCCGGACGAATGTTTCCAACTGAGGATTATACAAACCGCTCACCGTCCTTTCCTCTATCAGTATAACACGATAAAGCCGCATCTGGCAAGATGAGGGACGGCGTTATGGATGTTGTTGATATTTTCTCACCCAAAGGAAAACAGTTCATACCATGGCTTGTTCAAATCCACCGGCCCATCCGGGTCCCGTCCCTTGCCTCTCTTTCCTGTCTCCCTATAGTCCATACCCCTGCAGTCATATATGTAACTCCTGCAATTCTTACAGTTCCTACAGAGAAAAATATACGCGCGATATATAGGGGCAAAACTGCAACGCGATTTTTCGCGGGCTCCTCCCGCTCTTCCAGACCCATCTGGGCTACGACAGCATGGCTGTAAAGGCGGATGAGCTTGTTAAGACCGCTGCGGGTGCAGCTAGCTCCCGACGCATAGGAACGGAATCTCTGAAACAGCTGCACGATATCCTCTTCCTTCAGAACAGGCCCCGCAGTACCAGTGGGGTACTGCTTATTGAAAATGAGGCAGCCATAAGAGCCCGGGAGACGATACAGAGCGAAAGCATCCCCATGCTTCTGAAAGAACCTCCATACCTTCGTCTTCTCCCAGCCCCAGCGCTGCCCCAGGGTCTCCAAAGACATCACGCGCCGGTGGACCGATACTGCACCGCCGGCGCGATATAAGAAAATGCATTGCGAGGATCGTTCCACACCGTTTGTTGCGCCTTTGGCCCCGCTGTGCTATAATCGGCGCAAGGGCCTGCCCCTGCCGGCCCAATATACAGAATAAGAGGAGAGCGCGGAACATGGCTTATAAAGTAGTGGTGACATTTTCAGACGGTGAAATAATGGATTCTGAGGAAGTAGAAGGCCCCGACGGCGTATTCGATAATGAAGAAGACGCTGAAGACTGGTTCGACAGAATGCTTAGTGACTATAGGGCTGGAAATGAAGTCCTACACATGAGCAACCCCGGCGATTATCCTTTAGACGACGAAACGCCCGAATACGAAATAGTCGAAATTTAATTATTCTTTATCGCTTTAAATCGTTGCCCCCAAATACATAGAAGAAGACCGCCGGCCCATGCTGATGGAGCCGGCGGCCCTTCTTTTGTTACGGCCTGAATAATTAAATTTAATGTTTACGTCGCGATTTCTTCGCAATTCGTCGCAAATACAGCCCTATAGCCGCGCCTCGGCCTGCGTCACTAATGCGCCGGAATATGCGCCTTTGTCCTGCGCCGCTGTGTTCGTGGTCGTTTGAGGGTGACGCAATACGCCGCGGGGAATGGCCGTCCTTTAGTCCGTCGGCTTCATCGTGGGGAACAGTATCACATCGCGGATGGTGTCCACACCGGCCAGGAGCATGACCGCCCGGTCGATGCCCATGCCCAGGCCGCCGGTGGGCGGCATGCCGTATTCCAGGGCCTCACAGAAGTCCGTGTCCATATCATTGGCTTCCTCGTCGCCCTTGGCCTTCAGGGCCATCTGGGCCTCGAAACGAAGGCGCTGGTCCAGGGGGTCGTTCAGCTCCGAGAAGGCGTTGCCCATCTCGCAGGCATTGATGAACGCCTCGAACCGCTCGGTGAGCCGCCCGTCGGCAGGGCTGCGCTTGGCCAGCGGCGACACCTCCACCGGGTACATGGTGATGAAGGTGGGCTGGATGAGCTTCTCCTCCACCTTCTGGTCGAAGGTCTCATAGAGGGCGTTGCCCCAGGTGGGCTCCTTCTTGTCCATGTCCACGCCGGCGGCCTTGGCCGCGGCCACGGCGGCGGCATCGTCGGATATGGCGCCGAAGTCCACATCTGCAAACTCCTTCACCGCATCGATCATGGTGAGCCGGCGCCAGCCGGGGGCCATGTTGATGGTGTTGCCGCCCCACTCCAGCTCATAGGTGCCCCGCAGCTCCATGGCCGCGGAGGACAAAATGCCCTCCACGTAGTCCATCATGGTCTCGAAGTTGGCGTAGCTCTCGTACATCTCCAGGGTGGTGAACTCCGGGTTGTGCTTGGTGTCCATGCCCTCGTTGCGGAAGATGCGGCCGATCTCATACACCCGCTCCATGCCGCCCACGATGAGCCGCTTCAGGTTCAGCTCCGTGGCGATGCGCATATACATGTCCAGGTCCAGGGTGTTGTGGTGGGTGATGAAGGGCCGGGCGGTGGCGCCGCCCTGGATGGTGCCCAGCACGGGGGTCTCCACCTCCAGATAGCCCCGCTGGTCCAGATACCGGCGCACGTGGCTTATGAACCGGGTGCGCAGCTCGAATACCCGGCGGGACTCCGGGTTCATGATCAGGTCCACATACCGGCGGCGGTAGCGCTGGTCCGTGTCGGTGAGGCCGTGAAACTTCTCCGGCAGGGGCCGCAGGCTCTTGGAAAGGAGCTTTATCTCATGGACGTGGACGGAGATGGCCTGTGTGCGGGTCTTGAACACCTCGCCCGAGGCGCCCACGATGTCGCCCACGTCCCAGGTCTTTACCTGGGCCAGGCCCTCGGGGCCCAGCTCGTTCACGCTGACGTACAGCTGGATGCGGCCCTGGTCGTCCTGCAGGTCCATGAAGCCGGCCTTGCCCTGGACGCGCTTTGCCATGATGCGCCCGGCCACCTGCACCTGTTTCCCTTCCATCTCATCGTAGTTGTCCTTGATCTGGCTGGAGAAGTGGGTGCGGGTGAATTTGGTGATCTGGTAGGGGTCCTGCTGGGCGTCCTGGAGCTTGAACAGCTTCTCCCGGCGCACGCACATCTCGTCGGACAGGCCCTCCGGCGCAGTCCGGTACCCCGGCGCGTACTGGAACATATGTTTCCCTCTCTTTTGTATATAGATTTCAGTAGGTGACGTTCAGTATCTCGAACTGGAGCTCCCCGGCGGGGGCCTCCACAGTGACGGTCTCGCCGATCTTGTGGCCGATAAGGCCCTTTCCAAAGGGGGAGTCGTCGGAGATGCGGCCGATCATGGGGTTGGCCTCCTGGCTGCCCACGATCTGGTACTCGGACTCCTCGCCCAGCTCCACGTCCTTCACGGTGACGCGGCTGCCGATGCTGATGACACCGGCGCGGGTATTGTGTTCCACGATCTCGGCGTTCTCCAGGAGATTTTTCAGCTCCGCGATCTTGGAATAGAGCTTGCCCTGCTCGGTCTTGGCCTCGTCGTACTCGCTGTTCTCCGACAGGTCGCCGTAGCTTCTGGCCTCCTTGATGAGCTCGGAGACCTCCTTTTCCCGGACGGTCTGCAGGTATTCCAGTTCCTTGGAGATCTCCTCATACCGCTCCCGGCTCATTTTGTACTTCGTGTCCGCCATACCGATACCTCCCTGATAAATTTGTCCGCGAATATTATAGTGACCCAGACCCTTCCTGTCAAGCGCCCAGCGCGTCCAGCGCCGCCTGGATCTGGGAATCGTCCTCCGGCTCCAGCCACCCTGTGGCGTAGAGCTGGGCCTGCTCCCCGTCGAGGGCAGCCTCCACGTCCGGCGTAAGGCCCCCCTGCTCGTACAGATCGACCCCATTGGGGGTCAGGTAGCTGTAGTGGGACAGATGCACCGCGCTGCCGTCCCGCAGGTAATAGGTCACCTGGCTGCGGGATTTGCCGGTGGTAGGCTGGCCTACCACCACGGCCCAGTCATACTCCTGCAGGGCCGCGGCGAAAAACTCCGCGGCGCTGTAGCTCTCGCCGTTGACCACCACCGCCATGGGCAGGTCCAGACACGTCTCGTCCGAGGTCTCCACCGACTCCTTCCCGTGCCGGTCGGTCTGGCGGAAGATGGTCCCCTCCGGCAGCAGCCGGTCCAGTACCATCGTCAGCTCGTTGACCTGGCCGCCGGGATCGTTTCGCACGTCGAAGATAAAGCTGTCCGCCCCCTGGTCCAGGAGCGCATCTATCATGTCCAGGACCTCCTGGCCCGCGCCGGTGTGGAAATTCTCGATGACGATATAGCCCACGTGGTCCCGGAGGAGTTCGCCGCTCACCGGATCATCGTACACCAGCTCGCAGGACACGCTCACGTCCTCCTCGGTCCCGTCGGCATGGCGCACCGTGAGCAGCGCCTGACCGCCGAAGTCCGCCTGGATGACCGCCCGCAGGTCCTCCGTGGTCATATCCGCCGCGGACTTTCCGTCGGCGGCCAGAATGATGTCCCCCGCCGCCAGGCCCGCCCGGTGGGCGGGGCCGTCCTTTTCCAGGGACACGATGGCAAAGCCGCCGGTCTCGCTGTCCTTGGTGATGGTGACGCCGATGCCCTGGTACTGGTTGGCGGAGTAGTCCTCATAGGCCTGGAAGCTGTCTGCGTCCATGTAGTAGCTCCAGTCGTCGTCCAGGCTGTACACCGCCCCGGCCAGGGCCTCGTCGGTGATCTGGTCCAGGTCATAGTCCCCTACGAACTGGCTGTCCACCAGGTGCAGCACGGAGGCGAACTTCAGCGCCCGGGAAAACACCCCAAAGCCGCCCATGCACAGGACCAGTATGACCGCCATGGCCAGCGCCCCGCTCAGGACGCACAGCGCGTATTTCAAAAAGCGATTCACGCCCGCTGCGTTTTTCATGCTGTCCCCTTAAAGGACCGGGCGGCCAAAGCCGCCCGGTCCGTACGTATGTCTTTCCGATCAGTAGTAACTGAACCCCAGCGGGTCCATGGTGGCACCGGTAGCGCTGGCCCGGACCTCGAAGTGCAGGTGGGGGCCCGTGGAGTTGCCGGTGGAGCCCACATAGCCCAGCACCTGGCCCTGGGCCACAGTCTGGCCGTTGGATACCGCGATGCGGGACATGTGCCCGTACAGGGTAGTATAGCCATTTCCGTGGTTCACCATCACGCAGTTGCCATAGCCGCCGTTCCAGCCGGCCAGGATCACCGTGCCGCCCGCGGCGGCGTAGATGCTGCTGCCATAGCTGGCGCCGATGTCGCAGCCGGCGTGGAGCTTATAGATGCCGGACACGGGGTTGACCCGCATGCCATACCGGGACGTCAGGTAGGTGGTGTAGCTGGGCCACATCATCCAGGCGCCGCTGCCGCCGCCCAGAGACGCGGAGGGCGCGGAGGACACGCCGCCCATGGCGGCCTGCTGTGCGGCCTGCTGCGCAGCCAGCTGCCGGAGCCGCTCGGCCTCCTCGGCAGCCTTCGCCTCCTTCAGCTCCTTTTCCTTCTGGACGATCAGGTTCGTCACCTGGGCCTGAGTGGCCTCCTCCTGCTCCAGGGTCCGGTTGTACTCGTCGATGTCGGTCTCCATCTGGGCGATGACCTGACAGGCCGCGGCGATGTCGGTCTCCAGCTGGGTGCGCTTCGCCTCCTGATCCGCCCGGCGGGCCTCGTTCTCCGTGAACATGACCTCCGCCTGGGCCTCCAGGGCCTCCACGTTCTCCCGGGCGGCGATATACTCCGCCTGCAGGTCCTCGTCATAGCTCATGACCTCCCCCACCAGGTCGATCCTGGTCAGAAGGTCGGAAAAGCTGTTGGCCTCAAAAAGCACGTCAAGGTATCCCAGGTCGGAGCTCTCCTCCATGGCCCGGAGCCGGGTGAGCCAGCGCTGACGCTGGTAGGCCTCTTCCTCCCGGGCGTCGGCCAGGTCCTTCTGGATATTGGAGATGAGGCCGTCGATGATAGCGATCTGCTCGTCGATGACCTGCAGCTCCTCCTGGGCCAGCTGGTTCTTCTGGTCCAGCATCAGCTTCTTGTCCAGGGCGTTGGCCTGCTGATATTCCAGGCCGTCGATCTCACCCTGAATGTCGTCCATGCGGCCCTGGATGGCGCTGCGCTGGCTGGCCAGTTCGTCGATCTCGTCCTGGATCTCGGCGCTGGTCTGGGCATGGGCGGTGGGGGCGATGACCATGACCGTGATGGACAGGATCATCAGCGCCACCAGGATGATGCAGACGGCGGATATGAATGCCTTGCGTTTCTTCATAGGGGTTCTCCTTTATGTGCCTGGGTCGGGTCTGCGCTTATCAGCCGTAGTAGGCGAAGCTCTGCGGATCATAAGTGGTGGTTGGGTCCGCGTTGGAGCGGATCTCGAAGTGCAGGTGCGGTCCCGTGGAGTTGCCGGTGGAGCCCACATAGCCCAGCACCTGGCCCTGGGCCACGGTCTGGCCGTTGTACACGGCGATGGAGGACATATGGCCGTACACGGTGGTGTAGCCGTTGTCGTGCATCACCATGACGCACTTGCCGTAGCCGCCGTACCAGTTGGCGGTGATGACCGTGCCGCCCTGGGCGGCCCATATCTCCGAGCCGTACACGGCACGGATGTCCACGCCGGCGTGCTTGCGGGTGTAGCCGTACAGCTCCAGATACCGGGGGCCGTAATAGCTTGAAAGCGCCTTCGTATAGCTGGGCCAGATGAAGCCGGTGCCGGTGACCGCGCCGGGGCTCGCGGCCCCCTCGGCGGCCTTCGCCTTTTCCAGCTCCTGCTGCTTTTCCGCGATGATGGCGGCCAGCTCCGCCTTGGTGGCCTCCTCCGCCTCCAGGGCGGCGCGGACGTCGTCGATGTTCTCCTGCATGGAGGCGATCACCTCGCAGGCCTCGTTCACGTCCGTCACGAGCTGAGCCTGCTTCTCCTCCATCTCCCGGCGGCGGGCCTCGTTCTCCGCCAGCATGGTCTCGGCCCGGGCTTCCAGGGCCTCCACGTTCTCCCGGGCGGCGGTGTAGGCCGCCTCCAGGTCCTCGTCATAGGCCATGACCTCCCCCACCAGGTCGATCCTGGTCAGAAGGTCGGAAAAGCTGCTGGCCTCAAAGAGCACGTCGATATATCCCAGGTCGGAGCTCTCCTCCATGGCCCGGAGCCGGCCCAGCCACCGTTCCCGCTGGCGGGCTTCCTCCTCTTTGGCCTTTTCCAGGTCCTCCTGGACCGTGGCGATCATACCGTCCACGATGGCCACCTGCTCGGCGATCACGTCCAGCTCCTGCGCCGCCAGGTCGTTTTTCTGGTCCAGCACTTCCTTTTTTTCCAGAGCGCCGGACTGCTGGTATTCCAGGCTGTCGATCTGGGCCTGCAGGTCGCCGATGCGGCTCTGGATGTCGCTTTTCTGGCTGTTCAGGTCGTCGATGTCGTCCTGAATGTCGGCGCTGGATGCAGCGTAGGCGGGCAGGGAGCCTGCCAGAAACAGCGCCGCCAGAAACCCCGCCAGCAGCGGCCGGAGGCGTAGATGCTTTCTCATCGATACTCCCCGAGGATCAGTCCTCACATAGCGAAGTGTGAAGCCCTCCGGGCCTCACACCTGCAGGTAATTGCGTATGGCGATGGTGCTTCCGAACACGCCCACGGCCAGGCCCACCGCCAGATACACCGCCAGCACCACGCCGCTGAGCGAGGCGAAGGGGATCACCGTCACCAGCCGGCCGATGAGGCCCGCCATGATGCGGTTGGCCACGATGTCGTAGACGCCCCATTCCAGCAGAAAGGCGATGATGGCGCCCAACAGCCCCAGCACCAGCCCCTCTACCACGAAGGGGAAGCGGATGAACCAGTTGGAGGCGCCCACCATCTTCATGATGGCGATCTCCTCCCGCCGGCTCAGGGTGGCCAGCTTCACGGTGTTGGACATGATGAACACGCTCACCACCACCAGCACGACCACCAAAATAAGGCTCACGGCGCTGACCACGTTTCGGACCGCCACAAAGCCCTCCGCCACGCCCAGATGGGCGTCCACGTTGGCGATGCCGATGATGTCGTAAAGCTGGTCCCGGGTCTGCTCCATGAGGGAGATGTCGTTCAGATATATGATGTACCGGTCCCGGAGCACCGAGGAATCCACGTCCTGGAACAGGGACTGGTTGTCGAACTGGGAGGCGAATTCCTCCATGGCCTGCTGCCGGGGCACGAACCGGCAGAGCCGGACGTTGGGTATGTACTCGATCTCGGGCTGCAGGGCCTGGGCCTCCTCCTGGGTGAAGGTCTCCTCCACGTAGGCCACGACCTGGTTGTCCGCCTCCAGGTTGTCCAGCATGGAGCCGATGTTCACCGCGATGAGGGTGAAGCTGCCCATGATCACCAGGCACGCCACGATGATGGTGACGGAGGCGAAGGACATGAAGCCGTGGGTGGCGATGGATTTGAAGCCCTCTTTTATGAGGTAGCCGATCTTACTGGATTTCATAGCTGTAGTACCCGTCCATTCCGTCGGAGATCACGCGGCCGTCCTCGATGGCGACGACCCGCTTGGAGAAGGAGTTGACGAGCTCCTTCTCGTGGGTCACCACCAGGACGGTGGTGCCCATCTCGTTGTCGTTGATCCGGTCCATGAGCAGCATCAGCTCCAGGCTGCGGGCCGGGTCCAGGTTGCCCGTGGGCTCGTCCGCGATGAGAAGCTGGGGGCTGTTGACGATGGCCCGGGCCACCGCGACGCGCTGCTGCTCGCCGCCGGAGACCTCCCGGGGATAGCGCTTTTCACGGCCCGACAGGCCCACCAGGTCCAGCACATAGGGCACCCGCCGCCGGATATCCCGGTTGGTGGCGCCCACGATGTGCATGGCGAAGGCCACGTTGTCGTAGACCGTCATATCCTCGATGAGACGGAAATCCTGGAAGATGACACCGATGGTCCGGCGCAGGGCGGGAAGCCTGCCCCGCCGGATGCGGCGCAGGTCGAAGCCGTTCACGTTCAGTTCCCCGCCGTCGGCCCGCACCTCACCGGTGATGAGCTTGATGATGGACGTCTTGCCGCTGCCGGAGGGACCCACCAGAAAGACGAACTCCCCGTCGTCGATGGAGAAGGTCATATCGTCTATGGCGGGCATATCCCCCCCGGGGTATGTCATGGATACGTTTTCAAACAGGACCATAGGAAAGGGGCCTCCGGGGATTCAGTAGCGTGCGTTCTGGGAATCGAGATACTGCTTGACCATCAGGGCCACCTTGAACACGATGGCATGGTCGAATTCCCGCAGGTCCAGACCGGTGAGCTTCTTGATCTTCTCCAGACGGTATACCAGCGTGTTGCGGTGCACGAACAGCTTCCGGCTGGTCTCGGACACGTTCAGGTTGTTCTCGAAGAACTTGTTGATGGTGTA
>CANRMG010000064.1 GCA_947631675.1 uncultured Oscillospiraceae bacterium | reverse complement strand
CACCATCACCGTGGAGCAGGCCCTGGCCCACTCCTGCAACTGCGCCTTCGGCGAGATCGCCGCCCAGCTGGGCGGGGCCCTCATCAGCCAGTACGCAGAGAAGTACGGTCTCACCACCTCCCACATGCTCAACGGTAAGATACCCACCGCCGCGGGCAGCGTGCCCAGCGGGCGCGGGGAGCAGGGCGACGCGGCCTGGGAGGGCATCGGCCAGTATGAGGACCTCATCAATCCCTACGCCTTCCTGCGCTTCATCGGCGCCATCGCCAACGGGGGCACCTGCGTGGAGCCCACCATCCTCTACGGCGAGAGCGCCGGCTCCACCCAGCTCATGGACCCCAACACTGCCCAGACCCTGTCGGAGATGATGAGCTACAACGCCCAGTATGAATATGGCGGCAGCAGTACCTATCCGGGCCTGGAGATGCACGCCAAGACCGGCACCGCCGAGACTTACGGCGGCACCCACGCGTGGTTTGCCGGCTTCATCACCAACGCCAACGCCCCCTATGCCTTCGTGGTCATGGCGGAGCGGGCCGGCGGCGGCTTCTATGTGGCCTCCCCCATCGCCAACACCACCCTGCAGAAGGCGGTCCAAAAGGCGAACCAGTAAACAAGGAAACATATTGATGATCGATATATCCCTGCACAACGTAAAAAAGAGCTTCGGCGGCACAGAGATCCTCCGGGGCGTCAGCTTCGACGTTCAGGCCGGCGAGCGGGTGGCCCTCTTAGGCCCCAACGGCGCGGGCAAGACCACGCTCCTGCGCATCCTCACCGGCGCATTGGAGCCCGACGAGGGGGATGTGGTGCTGGCCGCCGGCAAGCGCATCGGCCTCATCAGCCAGATCCCCGTCTACCCCGAGGGCTACACCACCGAGGACGTGCTGCGCTCCGCGGTGCGCCACCTGGACGACATCCGGGAGCAGATGACGGAGCTTGAGGCAGCCATGGCCACGGATTCCTCCCCGGCGACGCTGGCCAAATACGACCGGCTGGCAGCGGAATTTGACCGGCTGGGAGGCTACAACGCCGACTTCGAGCGGGACCGGGTAGCCAACGGACTGGACCTCTCCCCCGCCATGCGGGCGCAGCTCTTCGACAGTCTCTCCGGCGGGGAGAAGACCCGGGTGAACCTGGCCCGGCTCCTTTTAGAGGACACGGACATATTGCTCCTGGACGAGCCCACCAACCACCTGGACCTCAAAAGCACCCAGTGGCTGGAGGGGTTTCTCGCCAAGTTCAAGGGCACCGTCCTCACCGTCAGCCACGACCGCTGGTTTTTGGACAACATCGCCCAGCGGACCATCGAGCTGGACGGCGGCGTGTGCCAATTCTACGCGGGCAGCTACAGCTTCTACATCGAGGAAAAGCAGCGCCGGTATCAGGAGCTGCGCCGGCAGTATGAGAAGAGCCAGCGGGAGATCGCCCATTTGGAGGAGGCGGCGAAAAACCTGCGCCTGTGGGCGTTTCTCGGCAACGACAAGCTCTACAAGCGGGCCTTCTCTATGGAAAAGCGCATCGCAAAATTGCAGACGGCCCCCAAGCCCACCCAGGCCCGAAGGCTCTCCGTCCGGTTCAAAGAGCAGGAGTCTTTCGGCGACGAGGTGATGGTGGCCCAGGACCTGGGCAAGGCCTACGGCGAAAAGCGGCTGTTTGAGCACCTGGACCTTCTCATCCGCCCCGGCGAGCGGGTGGCGGTCATGGGCGACAACGGCAGCGGCAAATCCACCCTTGTGAAGATCATTCTCGGCGAGGTGACGCCGGACACGGGCTATACCCGCCTGGGCCCTGCCATCCGCACGGCCTATCTGCCTCAGCAGGTGACCTTCCCCCACCCCGAACGGACGCTGGTGGACACCCTCATCTACGACGACAAGGCCCAGCCCCAAGACGCCAGGGACCGGCTCGCCGCCTTCAACTTCACCGGCGAGGATGTGTTCAAGACCGTGGGCAGCCTCTCCGGCGGCGAGCAGAGCCGGCTGCGGCTGTGCATGCTCATGAAATCGGACATCAACTTTTTGATCCTGGACGAGCCCACCAACCACTTGGACATCGCCAGCCGCGAGTGGATCGAACAGGCCCTGGACGACTATGGCGGCACGCTCCTGTTCGTCAGCCACGACCGGTGGTTCACGGACCGGTTCGCCACCCGCATATGGGAGATCAAAAACGGCGTGCTCACAGACTTTCCCGGGGGCTACACGGAGTACGAGGCCTACAAGGCCCGGCAGACGGAGCTGACGCAGATCGCCAAGCACCACGAGCCCAAGGCAAAGGTCCCCCGTCCCCAGCGGGAGAAGGACCCGGCCAAGCAGCTGGCCAAAGTGGAGCGGGAGATCGAAAAGCTGGAAGCGGCTCTGGCGGACATATCTGCCCGGGAGGAGGTCGCCGCCACCGACTACCAGAAGCTCATGGAGCTTTCCGAGGAGCGGGCAGGCATCCAGGAAAGGCTGGACGGCCTCTACGAGCAGTGGGAGGCGCTGGCGGAATGAGAAAGGCCCTGTTTTCAGGCGCCGGCCTGCTAATCGCTGCGGCGGCGGTATTTGAGTTCGCCCTGGTGGGCTACCGGGTGACAGCGGTGCTGCTCTTGGCGGGCGCGGCGGTGCTGGCCATATTCGGGGCGCTCGCAGGTAAAACTACCAAGGCGGCCAAAGCCGCCCGTATCGCCCTGGCCCTGGTCCTCATCATCGGCTGCGGCTGCTTTCTGGCGGCGGAGATACCCGTCCTCGCCGACTGCCGCTCCGACGCCGACACGGCCGCGCCATATCTGATCGTCTGCGGCGCAGGCCTCAACGGCGACAGGCCCTCCCGCTCCCTCACGGACCGGCTGAAGGCCGCCCTCACATGGCTGAATGAGAACCCGGACAGCGCCGCCGTCCTCACCGGCAGTCAGGGACCCGGGGAGACCCTTTCCGAGGGGCAGGCCATGGTGGACTGGCTCACGGCCCATGGCGTGGACCCGGCCCGGCTCATCCTGGAGGATCAGGCGGATAACAGCTATGAGAATATCGCCAACTCCCTCGCCCTCATCCGGGCCCGGGCGCCGGACTTTGACGGTCGGGTGGCCATCCTCTCCAGCGAGTACCACCTGCACCGCCTGGGGTACATGGCAAAGAAGCTGGGCTGCGAGCCGGTGCTGGTGGCCGCGAAAACAAGCATCTTCCCCCTGTTCGTCAACTACGCCGTCCGGGAGGCCTTCGCCATGTGGAAGCTCTGGGTCTTCGGGATGTAGGAAATAAGGAGGCAAGACCATGCTCACTCTGGACATGATATGGGACGCCCAGTCGGCCCTGCGGGGCATCGCCCGGCGCACGCCCCTGGAGAATGCCCCCCGCATCGGGAAAAACCTCTATATCAAGGCGGAGAACCTGCAGCTCACGGGCTCGTTCAAGCTTCGGGGCA
The DNA here is from genome assembly GCA_947631675.1 of uncultured Oscillospiraceae bacterium. The sequence goes on along the minus strand of CANRMG010000064.1, from coordinate 6,055 downwards.
GCTACAACAAGATCCGCTCCCTGGCCCCGGAGGAGGCGGCAAGGGGCGTCATCGCCTGCTCCGCCGGCAACCACGCCCAGGGCATCGCCCTGTCCGCCTCCCGGCTGGGCATCCGGTCCATCATCTGCATGCCCGCCGGCGCCCCCATCAGCAAGGTGGAGGCCACCCGCGGCTATGGCGCGGAGGTAGTGCTTGTCCCCGGCATCTATGACGACGCGGCCCGGGAGGCGGCCCGTCTGGCGGAGGAGAACGGCTATACCTTCGCCCACCCCTTCAACGACCCCTACGTCATCGCCGGCCAGGGCACCATCGGCCTGGAGATATTGGAGCAGCTGCACGACGTGGAGCAGATCGTCTGCCCTATCGGCGGCGGCGGGCTCATCTCCGGCATCGCCTTCGCGGTGAAGAGCCTGAAGCCCTCCTGCCATGTGGTGGGCGTGCAGGCCGCGGCGGTGGGCTCCATGTACGAGTCCGTCCGCATGGGGAAGATCATCACCGTCCCCGACCGGGACACCATCGCCGACGGCATCCACGTGCTCACCCCCGGCGAGCTGACCTTCCGGCTCTGCCAGCAGTACGTGGACGAGATCGTCACCGTCACCGAGGACGAGATATGCGCCGCCATGCTCTCCCTCATGGAGAACCAGAAGACCGTGGCGGAGGGCGCCGGGGCCACTCCCGTGGCCGCGTGCATGTTCGGGAAGGTGGACACGGGGAAAAAGACCGTGTGCGTGGTGTCCGGCGGCAACGTGGACGTGACCACCCTCTCCCGGGTCATCACCAAGGGCCTTGTCAAATCCGGCCGGATCGTGGAGCTCTCCGTGGAGGTGGCCGATAAGCCCGGCAGCCTCATAGACCTTCTCAAGATCGTTTCCCAGACCGGGGCCAACATCGTGCGCATCCACCACGCCCGGGAGGATGAGCACGCCGCCGTGGGCACCTGCACCGTCACCATGGTCCTGGAGACCCGGGACGCCGAGCACGTGGCCCACATCAAAAACTCTCTGCTGAGCAGGGGCTATCCCCTGCTGAGCTGACAAGAAAGGAACGTGAACACCATGCTGGAAAAGACCTATACCCCCGACGCCCCCGAGGCCATCGGCCCCTATTCCCAGGCCGTCAGCGCGAACGGCTTCCTCTTCGCCTCCGGCCAGGTCCCCCTCATGCCCGGCACCGGCGAGGTGGTGGGCGCCGCCATCGAGGAGCAGGCCCACCGGGCCTGCCAGAACATCGCCGCCATATTGAAGGCCAACGGCCTGGGCTTTGAGGACGTGGTGAAGACCACCTGCTTTCTGGCCGACATGGCGGACTTCGCCGCCTTCAACGGCGTGTACGCCCAGTACTTCACCGGCAAGCCCGCCCGCTCCTGCGTGGCGGTGAGGGAGCTGCCCAAAAAGGTGCTGTGCGAGATCGAGATCGTCGCCGCGAAGCATTAAGTTGACATAATATAAAACCGCCCGGCTGTTCCCAGCCGGGCGGCGTTTATTCGTTTTTTTCAGGGCGTGACGGTAACCGTCTCGCTCAGGACGTCGTCGGCCATCCAGTCCTCGGCGTCATAGGCGCGGAGCGTGAATTCCAGCTCCTCCACTGTCCCGATGTCGTTGTCCTCCAGATCGGAGGCGGACCAGATCGCCTCGTCGAAACAGCACATGCCGGGCATGAGCGTGTGGGCGTAATAGGGGTCGATCATAAAGCCGTTCACGGAGGCGTCCTCCATGGTGAACATCAACTCTTTATCGGTCTTGTTGACCAGGAACATCTTCATCTCATAGCCGAAAATGCCGTCGGTCTCATAGCCGATGACGACAGCGGAAACATCGTCGTTGTCCACCAACACCACATCCGTATCCTGGGCCTGACGGACGAAGGCCTCCGCCGTGTCCTCGCCCTGGGGGTAGACGTGCACGGTCTCATAGGCGACCGGGTCGGCCATCCAGTCGTCGGCGTCATATACCTGGAAGACGAGCCCGATGTCCGTGGGCTCGCCCACGCCGTTTTCCTCCAGCGCGTCAAGATCGAAATTGATGTCCTCGTTGGCCTTCTTTCCCGACGCCACCTCCGCGGCGAAGAAGGGGTCGCACTCCACGCCGTTTATAAAGGCCGCATCCACCGTGTACATATAGGTCTTCTCCCCAGACCGGTTCTCCAGCAGCACCTTCAGCGTATAGCCCCACATATCGTCCGGGTCGATGCTCTTGACCGTGACGGCGCACTCCTCATTGTCCACCGCGGTCACTTCCTCAAAGGCGTCCGCCGCCCGGGCGGACAGGCCCGTCCCGGCCGTCAGCACCAGCGCCAGCGCCAGGCAAAGACATCTCTTCATAAGTTTTTTCATCGCAGAGCTCCTCCTTGTTTGATGACAAAATTATAATCCGAATACGGGCCGCCGTCAATAAACATAGAGGATGACCGGACCGCCCGGCTGTTCCCAGCCGGGCGGTCATTTTTTGTTCAGTTCCTTTTCCGGCCGGGGAGGGGCGGCAGCTTCTCCTGGACGGAGCGCTTCTGCCGGGCCCACAGCTGGCGCAGGGCCCTCTTGTGGTGGCACAGCTTCTCCTTACAGTTGGCGCAGGCCAGGCTCTCGTTGGACGACTCATAAAACCGCTCCGGGTGGAGGGCGTAGGTGACCTCCCAGCGGATGAGCAGCCCCACCGCCACCGCCAGGATGCTCCATGTGTACGCCCCCGGCACGAAGATCAGCGGCGTGAACATCATGGGGTAGTCCCAGTTGTAGATGCGGCAGGTGGTGCAGCACTTGTTCTTCATGAACCAGGTCTGAAAGGGGCAGAAGAACAGGATGCATATCATGTCGCACACGGAGTAGGCCAGGCTTATGAGCATCAGTATGCCCGCGTCGATGATCCCGGCGAAGTAGAGCCCGCCGATGGCCCCGTTCAGGGCGACCCAGGCCAGCAGCACCGCCGGCACCCCGTGGCTCCGGCCCGTCTCCGGCATGGGCCCGGCCGGGCGGTAATTCTTTTTGAACTGCTTCTGGCAGCCCATGCTCTCCACATGGGAGGGAAAGAACCGGAGTATCATCTCCACCACGAACACCAGCCATATGATGTCCATCAGCGGATTGCGCTGCAGAAGCTCTGTGAGCATGCCCTCCTCCGCCCGGACCCGGCCTATGATGTACAGCGCCAGGGCCGCCAGGAACAAAATGGAACGCCACACCAGCTTTGCGTAGTGCATGGAGGATATGAGGCTGAGCCGTATTTTCGTTTTCGGTCTGTCCATATGCGTCCCCCTCTCGCCGTATCGTGTACGGCTCTCAGTTGAAGCTCATGCCGTCCAGGTCCCACTCCGCCGGCACGGAGAAGGCCGTGCCGCTGTCCGTCGTAAGATCCAGGCAGCTCGTCCAGCCCTCATCGGTCCATTGAAGGTCGTCCATGCCGTCCCGCAGGCCCAGCCGTGCGGCGGATACCCACAGCAGCACCCCCCGCATATAGGCGGACAGGTCCAGGTATATGCTCTCCGGCTCCTCCCCGGGGTACTCCGCCTCATAGGGGTCCGGGTCGGGCATGGACGGCGCCGGCTCACTCGTCGGTATGGGCTCCTCCGGCGCGGACCAGTGCATCTTCACGCTCACCACCTGGCCGGACCGCTCGTCCACCAGGGCCATGGCCTCCGCGGGGCAGGCCGGGTCATAGCTGAGCCCCGCCATGGTCCGGACCGGGTTCTCGCTCTGGCCGGTGAGGTCCGTCTCCCACAGGATCACGCTTTCGCCGCCCTCGCCCACGTAGAGCCAGGGGACCGCATCCGTCACGGCCAGGTCTATGGCGTTGTTGTCCCAGCCGAATACCTCCGCCAGCATCTCCTGGGCCGCACGGCCCGCCTGGGCCCCGGTCATCTGCCGGCCCTGCTCCAGCGCCACCCGGGACTGGTATGTCTGGGCGAGATACAGCGTGTCCTCCGGGCTCAGCTCCGCCAGCAGGCTCAGGTCCACCGCCTCCACCTCCTGGGTGCGGACAGACCCCTCCAGCCGGGCGTCCTGCACATACAGCGCCGCCTCCGGCAGCAGGGCGCTGGCCAGCACCACCAAGGCCGTCACGGCCAGCCAAAGGGCTGTCTTTCTGTTCATACCCGCCCTCCGTTCAAAGCTACCGTCACGATGGTGCCCTTGCCCTCGGCGCTCTGAAAGGCCATGGTCCCGTCGTGCAGGGCCACGATCTCCTGGCACAGGGCCAGGCCCAGTCCCACGCCGCCCTGGGCCCGGGAGCGGGATTTATCCACCCGGTAGAAGGCCTCGGTGATGCGGCTGATCTCCTTTTGGGGCATGCCCCGGCCGTTGTCCACCACCTGGATGCGGCAGCCGGTGTCGGTCATCTCGCCCAGCACGTAGATGTTCCCCGCCCCGTCCATGGCCTTGCGGGCGTTGTCGATGAGGTTGATGACCAGGCTCTTCACCAGGTCCGGCTCCATCCGGCACCGCCCCTCCTCGCACCGGCATTGGAGAACGATGTCCTTTTCCAGCATAGAAGGCCGCAGCACCTGCACCAGGGAGGATATGACCGCCTTGGGGGAGCCCTCGGTGAGCTCAAAGTCCCGCTTTCGCAGCACCAGCAGGTCCAATAGCTTCAAAGACAAGCTCTCCAGCCGCCGGCCCTCGGAGAAGATATAGTTGGCCGCCTGCTGCTGGTCCTCCGGGGCCAGGCTCTGGCCCCGCAGCAGGTCCGCGTAGCCGATGATGGAGGTCATGGGGGTCTTCATCTCGTGGGCAAAGCTGCCCATGAACTCCTCCTGGCGGCGCACCGCCTCCTGGAGGGCCGCGATGTCCTCCTCCACCCGGTCGGTCATCACGTTGAAGTCCCCGGCCAGCTGCTCGAACTCGTCCCCGGAGCGGATATTGGCCCGGCTGGCCAGATTCCCCCCTGCGATCTGCCGGGTGACACGGGAGAGCTGATACAAAGGCCGGGTCAGGTACATGGAGAGAAACCAGCTCATGGCCGCGCCCACGATCACCACCGCCGCCAGCAGCCGGTAGTATATGTTCAGCTGGATCTGCCGGACGGTATAGAGGTGGCTCACCGAGTAGCCCGCGTCCAGGTAGAGATAGGAGCCGTTCACCTGCAGGGCGCCGGACACCTGCAGCACGCCCACGCCGTCGTTTTCCCACAGGCGCACGGCGCACAGCTCCGGCTCCCGGTCCGTATCGGTACCGAAGGGCAGGCTCCCGCTCTCGTAGAGGGTCCGCGTCCCGTCGGACAGGCGCAGCCCGCTCCAGGGCGCGTCCGCCTGGCTGTCCAGCTGGCGCAGGGTGCCCGTCAGGTCCTCATAGCCCCGCTGGGGGGAGATGGAGTTTGCAAGCACCATGGTGGTCTCCACCATGCGGTAGCTTCGGATGGCCGTGTCCCGCTCGCTGGCCAGGCTCTCCCGGAAGGAGACGGATATGAGCATGCTGCCCCCGACCCCGAATACCAGGGCCAGGAGCATCACGATACAAAGCGTCATCCGCAGGCGAAATCTCATATTATGCTTCCAGGCGGTAGCCCACCTTGGGCAGGGCCACGAGCCTGTCCTCCCAGCCCACCTTCCGGCGCAGGCGCTGGACATGCAGGTCCACGGTGCGGCTGCCGCTCACATAGTCGCCGCCCCACACCCGCTCATAGATGGTCTCCCGGTAGAGGGCCACGCCGGGGTTGCGGGCGAACAGGAGCAGCAGTTCATACTCCTTGGCGGTGAGGGGAATGTCCTCCCCGGCCCGGGACACGGTCATGGAGCGGGTGTCGATGTCCAGCCCGCCCACGTGCAGCGTCTCGTCCAGCTTGTTGTACCGGCGCAGGACCACCTCTACCCGGGCCAGCAGCTCCAGCACCTCGAAGGGCTTTATGATGTAGTCCTCCGCCCCCATTTTCAGGCCCTTCACCCGGTCGTCCACCGAGTTTTTGGCCGTCAGGAAGATCACCGGTATGGCCAGGGGCCGAATGTAGTCCATCAGGGCGAAGCCGTCCACTCCGGGGAGCATCACATCCAGCAATATCAGGTCGTACCGCTCCCCCTCCAGCGCGTCCGCCGCCGCCAGGCCGTCGTACACGCAGGCGCACTCATAGCC
>CANRMG010000063.1 GCA_947631675.1 uncultured Oscillospiraceae bacterium | reverse complement strand
GAGACGCCAATTCACCTTATTTTCCATTTACGGCGCCTCCTTTCTCAGCGTAGATTACTATGGCGGTCACATTGTCCCGAGCCCCGCCGTCGATGGCCTCCCGAATCAGCTTCCGGCAGGCTGTCTCCGCGTCCTCCTCGGCCAGAAGCACCCGGTGCAGCTCCGCCTCCTCCATGGCGTTCGTCAGCCCGTCGGAGCAGAGCAGGAACCGGTCGCCCTCCCGTATGGGCACCGTGAACTCGTCACAGGAGACGAACCGCTCGCTGCCCACGGCGCGGGTGATGATATTTCGTCGGGGATGGCTGCGGCCCTGGGCGGGGGTGATCTCCCCCCGGTCGATCATCTGCTGGACAAGGGAGTGGTCCTTGGTGATCTGCAATATGCCGTCCTTGGCGATGCGGTAGGCACGGCTGTCGCCCACGTTCACGAAGTAGGCCGTGTCGCCCTGCCAATACCCGGCCACAAGGGTGGTGCCCATGCCGGAGTACTCATCCACATGGGCGGCAAAGCGGAATACCTTCCGGTTGGCGGCATCGGTGGCCTGCCGCAGGGCGTCCGCCGGCTCCTCCCCGTCGGAGGCCTCCAGAGCCGCCCGGGCAAAAGCCGAGAATCGGCCAGCCGCCAGGTCGCTGGCCATGAGGCCGCCGGCCGCGCCGCCCATGCCGTCGCAGACCACGGCCAGCACGCCGCCGCTCACGGTGCGCACGTCGAAGCAATCCTGGTTCTCCGCCCGGTATTGACCTTTGTCGCTCATTCCGAAAAAGTTCATGACTTCCTCATCTGTCCCCGGCGGAGCTGGCCGCAGGCCGCGTCAATATCGCTGCCCAGCCGCCGCCGGACGGTAACGGTGACGCCTCCGTCCTCAAGGCGCTTTGCGAATGCCCGGACCGTCTGCTCCGAAGAGGGCTGCAGCCCCCGCTCGGACACATAGTTCAGGCGTATAAGGTTCACATGGGAGCCCGTGCCCCGCAGCCTTCTCACAAGCTCCTGGGCGTGCCAGGGCGTGTCGTTCACGCCCTTCACCATGGCGTACTCGAAGGAGATACGCCGGCCCGTCACGTCAAAATACCGCCGGCAGGCCGCGTACAGCGCGTCCACACCATAGGCATTGTTCACGGGCATGAGCCTGGAGCGGGTCTCGTCGTCCGGCGCGTGCAAGGATACGGACAGGGTCAATTGTAAACGGGAAGCGGCCAGTTTGTCAATTCCCTCCACCAGTCCGCAGGTGGAAAGAGAGATATGGCGCATGCCGATATTGGCCCCCTCCGGGTCGTTCACAAGCTGCAGAAAGCGAAGCACGTTATCGTAGTTGTCCAGGGGCTCTCCTATGCCCATGAGCACGATGCCGTCCACCCTGTCCCCGGCGGCCAGCCCGGAGCGGAGCACCTCGTCCAGCATCTCCGAGGCGGTCAGGTCCCGGACCTTCCCGCCGATGGTGCTGGCGCAGAAGGCGCAGCCCATGCGGCAGCCCACCTGGGAGGAGATGCAGACCGTGTTGCCGTGCTTGTAGCGCATGAACACCGTCTCCACGCTCTCCCCGTCGGGCAGCTGCCAGAGATATTTCTCCGTGCCGTCCTGGGCCGACACCTGCCGGCGCAGCATGGTGAGGCTGGGGATGGTGAAAAGCTCGTCCAGCTTCTGCCGCAGGTCTTTGGAAAGGTCGCTCATCTCCTCAAAGGAGGTGACGCCCCGGCCCAGCCAGCGGAACACCTGTTTCGCCCGGTAGGCGGGCAGGCCCATATCCTGGAACGCGGCGGTTATCTCCGCCGGGAGCATGGATTTTATATCTCGTTTGACCGCTCCATCCGGCATAAATAAAACCCGTCTGTTCCGTCCCGGTCCGGCCAGAAGGTCCGTTCCAGGGTCTTGGTGAATTGAGGATGGCGCTGCAAAAACGCCTCCGCTACGGCCCCGTTTTCCCTGTCCCGCCATGTGCAGGTGGAGTAGATGAGCCTTCCGCCTGGCCTCACCGCCGTAGCGATGTGGTCCAAAAGCTCCAGCTGCAGTTCCGGCAGCGCGTCCAGCTCTTTGGGATCACGGTAGCGTATATCCGGCTTTTTGCGTACGACGCCCAGCCCGCTGCAGGGCAGGTCCGCGAACACCGCGTCGTAGTCCCCGCCGTCAATGTCTCTCGCGTCTCCGGGCTCACATTGGATGCAGCTAAGGCCCATGCGCTCCGCGCCCTCCGCCACCAGGGCCAGCTTCTTGGCCAGGATGTCCCGGGCCATGACGGAGCCGGTATTCCCCATGGCGATGGCGGCGGCAAAGCTCTTGCCGCCCGGGGCGGCGCAGGCGTCCAGCACCTTCATGCCCGGTCTCAGCTCCGCGGCGTCCACAACAGCGTGGGCCGCCGGGTCCTGCACGTAAAAAAGTCCCTTCTGAAAGGCGTCCGTAGCGGTAAAGTCTCCTGCTCTGTTCAATACCAGGCCCGCAGGCGTCTCGGCCAGGTCCAGCATGGCCGACAATTCCTCCAACCTGGTGCGGCAGGCGTTGACCTGCACGTATACCGGCGGCTCGGCATTGTCGGCGGCCAAAACCGCCTCTGCCCCCTCATAGCCCCGCAGGGCCACCAGCTCCTCTACAAGCCACCGCGGGTGGCTGTAGCGGACGGAGAGATAGGCCGCCGTGCCCTTGCCGGGGATAGGCGGCAAATGATCCTTATTCTCGCCGATCCGGCGAAGGACCGCGTTCACAAGCCCCGCCGCCCGGGCATACCCCATGCTCCGGCACAGGCTCACGGCCTCGTCCACCGCCGCCCGGGGCGGTATCTTATCCATAAAGAGCATCTGATATGTCCCCAGGCGCAGGATGTCCCGCACCTTGGGCTCCAGTCTGCCCCTGGCGTAGCAGCCGATATAGAAGTCGCAAAGGGCCATGTTTTGCAGTACGCCGTAAAAAAGCCGCGCCGCCAAGGCTCTGTCTCGGCTGTCCAGCCGGTTCTTCTCGCCCAGGCCCACCATGACCTGCCGGCTCCAGGCGGAATCCCGCCGAAACCGCTCCAGGGCCTCCAGGGCCGTCTTTCGGGGCATTACCGGACCTCCATGAGATGGCCCAAAAGCCAGGCTCCCGCGGCCATGCGCTTGCCGCCGGCGGCCTGCAGTTCGGTGACGAGCAGGGTCTCCCCCCCGCCGCAGACCACCTCGATGCCCGCCTTTCCGGCGGAGATCACTGTGCCGGGCGTTTTATCGGACCGCCTGCCCGTAGCCTCGCCGGCGAAGAGCTTGAAGGCGCTCCCGCCCAGCTCCGCCGTGGCGCAGGGCCAGGGCTGCATACCGTAGATGTGCTTCAACACCATTCGGACCGGCTTTGTCCAGTCCACAGGGGATTCTTCCTTTTTCAGGGGCGGCGCATAGGTGGCCAAGCTCCCGTCCTGGGACACCCTTGGGGCCGTGCCGGCCTCGATGTCCCGCAGGGTCTTTACCAGAAGCTCCGCGCCCATGGGGGCCAGCCGGTCAAAAAGCTCGCCGCTGGTCTCCCTCTCGCCGATGGCCGTCTCGGCGGTATATATCATATCCCCCTCGTCCATGCCGGCGGAGAGGTACATAGTGGTGACGCCGGTAACGGCTTCGCCGTTCAGCACCGCCCGCTGAATGGGGGCGCTGCCCCGGTACTTGGGCAGCAGGGAACCGTGGACGTTAATGCAGCCGTATTCCGGCAGGGCCAGGATGTCGTCGGGGATGATGCGCCCGTAGGCCACCACCACGATGACGTCTGGCTTAAGGTCCTTCAATATGGCCAGGGCCGTGCCGTCCCGAAGCTTTTCCGGCTGATATACGGGGATACCCGCCGCCTGGGCCGTCTGCTTCACGGCGCAGGGCGCCAGCTTATGGCCCCGGTCCCGGGGCTTGTCGGGCTGGCAGAATACGCCGCATACGTCAAAGCCCTCGGCCAGCAGCTTTTCCAGGGAGCAGGCGGCAAAATCCGGCGTGCCCATGAACACGACCCTCATTCGTCCTGGTCCTCCTGCTGGGCGGCATAATAGGCCTCCAGCTCCTCATCCGTCAGGATATGGTCGCACAGCTCCGTGAACATATGTCCGTCCAAGTGGTCGATCTCGTGGCAGAAGGCCCGGGCCGTCAGGCCCACGCCTTCAGCCTCGAACCACTCCCCATACCGGTCCTGGGCTCTGACCTTCACATGGGAAGGCCGGGTCACCATGCCGTAGTCCCCCGGCACGGAGAGGCATCCCTCCGGGCCGGTCTGCTCGCCGTCAGACGCCAAAATCTCGGGGTTGATGAGCTCGATGATCTTCTCCGGCTCCCCCTCGGGCACGTTGGTCTCCAACACCACCACCGCCCGGCGAAGGATGCCCACCTGGGGCGCGGCCAGACCCACTCCGTTGGCGCTCATCATGGTCTCAGCCATGTCGTCCAAGAGGGTGTGCAGGCGCTCGTTGAAGTCCGTGACGGGACGGCAGCGCTTCGTGAGCGTCTCGTCCCCCTGTTTCAATATGTTCCTAAGAGCCATATATATCTCCTGTCAGTCCAGGGGATCGAAGTCCGCGTATACGGACACGCCCCTGTATCGTTTTCCGTCGTTAGCCAGCAGCAGCACCCGGCCCACAGCCGCCCGTATCTCCCTGGACGGGGGACATTTTACCGTCACCCGGTAGCGCCAGGAGCCCATGACCTTCGCCACCGGCAGCGGCGCCGGGCCCAGCACCTTCGCGCCCGGGATGTCCCGGGTCAGGCGCAGCATCTCCCCGCGATGTCGCCACAGCAGCGGAGCACCATATTCTCGTCCTCGCCGGAGGCGGTGAGGACGTAAAGGTCGGAGAAGGGCGGCGCGCCCGTGAGCCTGCGCAGAGCGATCTCCCCCTCGTAAAAGCCGTCGTAGTCCTGCCGGGCGGCCTGGAGGATGATTTGGTTGGCCGGGGTAAAGGTCTGGATCACCGCCCGGCCGGGCTTTTCAAACCGGCCGCTGCGGCCGATGACCTGGGTGATGAGAGAAAATGTCCGCTCCCCCGCCCTGTAGTCGCTGCTATAAAGGCTCTGGTCGGCGCTCAGTACGCCCACCAGCGTCACGTTCTCAAAGTTGAGCCCCTTCGTCACCATCTGGGTGCCCACAAGGATGGGGATGCGCTGGGCCCGGAACTGCTCGAACAGGGCCCGATGGCTCCCCACCGGGGCCACCGCATCCGTGTCCATGCGAAGCACGGGCACGTCCGGGAATATCTCCCCCAGTTCCTGGACGATCTTTTGTGTCCCAGCGCCGGTGAAGGTGAGCTTCCCGCCGCACTGGGGGCAGGCGGCGTCCAGCCGCTGGACATGGCCGCAGTAGTGGCACATGAGCCGGTCGCCCACGCTGTGGTAGGTGAGCGAGGCCGTGCAGTTGGGGCACTTGTAGGTGTATCCGCACTCGCCGCAGGCCACCAGCTTGCTGGCGCCCCGGCGGTTGAGGAATAAAATGGACTGCTCGCCCCGGTCGAGATTTTCCTGTATCTCCCGGCGCAGGAGCGTGGAGATGCTTCCGCCGTTGCCGGCCTTCAGCTCCTGCCGCATGTCCGCGATCTGCACCGTGGGCAGCTGCATGGCGTTGTAGCGATGGGGCAGGGTGAAAAAGCTGTACCGCCCCGTCTCGGCCCAGTACCGGCTGGACACGTCCGGCGTGGCGCTGCCCAGCACCAGAAGGGCTTTAGACCGGGCGCAGAGGAACTTTGCCACGTCCCGAGCGTGATACCGGGGACTGTTCTCGGATTTGTAGGTATCCTCCTGCTCCTCGTCCATGATGATGATACCCAGGTCCGACACCGGCGCAAACACGGCGCTGCGGGTGCCGATGACCACCCGGGCGTCCCCGGCGCGGATGCGCTTGTACTCATCGTAGCGCTCGCCCATGGAAAGGGACGAATGGAGCACGGCGATGCTGTCGCCGAAATAGGAGGAAAAGGTCTGGAGCATCTGGGGCGTTAGGGCGATCTCCGGCACGAGGAAGATAGCCGACCTGCCCCGGCGGAGCATCTGATCGATCAGGTGGATGTAGATAGTGGTCTTGCCGCTACCCGTGACGCCGAAAAGAAGCGCTGCCCGGGCCTCGCCGCCATCCGCCAGGGACAGGATGCCCCGAAAGGCCTTCTCCTGCTCGACGTTCAGCGCCGGCAGAGGTCTCTCCGCCCCGCCCCGGCAGTCCTCCGGCCGGCGGTATATCTCCCGGCGGGACAGGGACACCAGCCCCTTCTCCGAGAGCCGTTTCACCGCGTCCCGGCCCGCGCCGGTGAAGTAGCATATGTCCGCCACGCTGGCATGGCCAAGTTCGGCAAGAACGCGCAGCACAGCCCCCTGGCGCACGGCGCGGCCGGACTTCTCCGCCGCCCGAAGCGCCTCATCGGGACTCACGGCCAGCTCCGCCTGCAGGATGGTCTTGTCCCCCGCCCGGCGGGCGGCGCCCGCCTCCGCACGGAGGACTCCCTTTTTCACCAGGGATGCCAAGGCGGGCCCCGGGTTCTTCGCGCCGAACACCGCCTCAATGTCGGCCAGTTCGCACCGGCCGCCGTGGCCGTTCACCGCGTCCAGCACCAGCTTCTCGCCGGCCCCCTTCGCCATGGCGTATGCCTCGTCGGGTCCCATGCCCTCGGCCAGCAGATACACAGGCCAGACGTTGTACCACAGCCCCGCCGGGAGCATGGCCCGCACCGCATCCATGATCGTGCAGAAAAACCGCTCCCGCATCCATAGGGCCAGCTTCAGCTGGGTGTCGCTCAAAAGCGGCTCCTCGTCCAGCACATCCAAGACGTTTTTCAGCTTCCTGTCGGTCTGGCCGCCCATGGCCAGCACCACGCCCTCCCGGGGGCGGCTGCCCCCAAAGGGCACGGCCACACGGACGCCCGGCCGGACCCGGCCTGCCAGCTTTTCCGGCACGGCATAGGTATACGGCCGGTCCACCCAGTATGTCACGTCCGCCACGGCGATCCGGGCCGTCGTACTGCTCATGCCGGGATCCTTACACCTCTTCGTCGGCGCTGTTGTCGCCGGTGTTTACGGTCAGCTTGCCGGTGTATACCTCGTCGATGGCGGCGGACACGGGCTTTTTCGTCAGGGACTCCCCGGTGCTCTCCGCTTCGGCGGAGATGGCACGGGCCCGCTTGGCCACCAGATTGATGAGGGCATAACGGCTGCCGACCTTGTCCACCAGGTCGGCTACGGGGGGATAGAGCATCATGATAACAGTTCTCCTTTTGCCATAGATTCAAGTTTCCGTCCGCTGCGGCAGGCCTCCGCCGTGATGATGGCGTCCAGCTGCCGGGCGGCAGTTTCCGTGTCGTCGTTGACGACGATGTAGGTATAGTTATGGGCCAGGGCGCATTCCCGCCTGGCCGTCTCCAGGCGGCCCAGGATCTTCTCCTCCGTGTCGGTGCCCCGGCCGCGGAGCCGGCGCTCCAGCTCCCGGAGGCTGGGCGGCGCCAGAAATACGCTCACGGCGTCGGGCCGCTTTCCGATGACCTGCTCCGCCCCCTGGACCTCGATGTCCAGAAGCACGTTCCAGCCCTCCGCCAGCCGCTCGTCCACAGGTCCCGCGGGGGTGCCGTAGCAGTTCCCTACATACTCCGCGTGCTCTAAAAAAGCGCCCTCGTCGATCATGCGGGCGAATTCCTCATGGGTGCGGAAGAAGTAATCCACCCCGTCCTCCTCACCGGGCCGCGGGGCCCTGGTGGTGGCGGACACGGAAAAGCGGATGTCCGAGCGCAGGCGCATGAGCGCGGCGATGACGGTGCTCTTGCCCGCCCCGGAGGGGCCGGACAGCACGATCAGCAGTCCTTTCTCAGCCATGGACGCCGCCTCCCTCCTGCTTCAACCGCCCGGCCAGCTCCCCGGGAGCCGCGGGCGAGAGGATCACATGGCCGCTTTCCATGATGAGCACAGCCTCGGTCTTTCGGCCGTAGGTGGCGTCCACCAGCCGGCCCGCCTCCCGGGCCTGGGATATGACCCGCTTGATGGGATTGGACTCCGGCTCCACCGCGGCCACGATCTTATCTGCGGCCACGAAGCTTCCAAATCCGATACTGACCAGCTCCATCGCGCCTCACTCCATATTCTGTATCTGCTCGCGTATCTTCTCCAGCTCCGCCTTCATGTCGATGACGGTCCGGGCAATATCGCTGTCGGCGCATTTGGAGCCGGTGGTGTTGGCCTCCCGGTTCATCTCCTGGACCAGGAAATCCAGCTTCCGGCCCACGGGGGAGCCGGCTGCCAGCAGCAGCCGGAACTGGGAGATATGGCTCTTCAGCCGCACCATCTCCTCGTCCACAGCCACCTTATCCGCATATATGGCCGCCTCCTGAAGGATGCGGCTCTCGTCCACGGCGGCGTCCGCCAGCACATCCTTCATGTGGGCCAGCAGCTTTTCCCGGTACTCCGTCACGGTCTGGGGAGAGCGCTGCTCGATCTTCGCCACCATGGCCTCCAGGGTGCAGAGCTTGCCCTCTATGTCCTGGCGGAGCTTCTCCCCCTCCCGGGTGCGCATGGCGTCGAACTCCTCCAGCGCCTGGGCGAGCACCTCGCCGATGGCGCCGGCCACCGCGTCCCGCCCGATGTCGGTCTTATCGGTGGACAGCACCTCCGGGAACCGCACCAGGCTCAGGGCGCTTATATCGCCGTCCAGGCCGTATTTCTCCGCTGTGTCCCGGACGGCTTTCAGATAGGCCTCCGCCAGGTTGTCGTTGACCCGGATGACGGCCTGCTCCGCCTGGGAGGTGTCCACCGTGATGAACACATCCACCTTGCCCCGGCTGATGCGGCCCGCCACGGCGGCGCGCACCGCCTCCTCGGCGAACAGGCAGCTCTTGGGCAGGCGCACCGATACGTCCAGATACCGGTTGTTGACGCTCTTCAACTCCGCCGTCACGGCGATGGCATCCTTCTCGCCCTTCGCCCCGCCGTAGCCGGTCATGCTTTTGATCATTCAAAGTACCTCGCGATCTTCACGATATAGAACCGGATGAGAGAGGAATATGCCTGGTCATACAGCCAGAACACCACCGCTCCCAGCGGATAGAGTATATACCAGGCAAGCTCACCGCCGGTGAAGGTGAACACGGCCCTGGCCAAAAGCCAGTATACGACGAAGGCGAGGGTATACAAGGCGAATTTGCACGCCCACACCTGCCATAGCTTATGCAGCCGCTCAAAAAGGCTCTTGGCGATGGGATAATACCCAAAGAAGGCGATATACATGATGGCCGACGCCCCGGGAAACAGCAGCGCGCCCAGCGCCGCCGTCAGGGCGAATACCACCAGGGACCACTTTATCCCGTACATCATCAGCGCCACGCACACCGCCAGGCTCGACAGCGCGATCAGCGCCAGCCGTCCCGTGGGCAGCACCGACCCCAGCACTAACAGCACCGTGCCCAGCGCCGTCAGTATGGCCAGCCTCGCCAGCCGCTTCGTCCCGCTCTTCATCTCACCGGCAGCCGATACAGGGGATCAGGTTCCCGCCGCACATCTCGCAGCAGCAGTCCGCGCAGATCAGGTTCTGGCACAGGTTGCAGGCCGCGTCGCCGCCCATCATGTCGCCCATCCCG
>CANRMG010000062.1 GCA_947631675.1 uncultured Oscillospiraceae bacterium | reverse complement strand
TGGCCGATGGCCTCATAGGCCGTGGTGGGGCCGGAGCGCACGTTCACATAGGTGCCCGTCACCGTGCCGGTGCCGAAATCGCCGGTGCCGCTCAGAGCTGCGGACACATAGTCCCTGCTCATATAGCCGGTCTGTCCCTTATAGCCCACCTGATACCAGCCGTCGGTGGAGCCGGTGATGGCCACCACCGTGCCCCGGGGCAGGCAGGTGACCACCGCGCTGGTGGTGGAGGGCTGGGAGCGCATATTCAGCGCCGAGGCCGTCACGGTCCCCACGCCCTCGCTGTCGGCATAGGCCGCTGTGGCGCCCATGGCCGCCGTAAGGCACAGAAGGATGCCCGCGACCACCGCCAGGCGCAGCAGCGCCCCTCTGCTCGGTCCTCTCATGTCACCGCGTGGTGAGCGCCCGGTCCAGCCACACGCTGGCCACGTCCATGGCCGCGTAAAGGCTCTCCTTCTCGCTCTTCTTCACCACCCGGTCCCGGCTCTTCAGGTCGGGGTCGGTCAGCTGCAGCTGCACGGATACCTTTGTGGCCACGTCCAGGTCTTTGATCTTCTTGGTGTCCAGGATCTGGAGCATGATGATATATTTGTCCGCCATGCTGCCAAAATAGATCAGGTTATCCTTCCGGCGCAGGGGATGCCCTTTGTACTGCAGGGCCGCGGTCTTTTCAGCCATGGTCATGCCTCCCATCAGTGATTGTTACTGAATTGTAACATATTGTTTCTTCATTGTCAACGTCAAATTGTAAAGATATGGGCGATTTTTCAACCGCTGCCCGGGCCGGGCGCCGCGGGAGAAGACGATACCCGCTCTCTCCCGCCCAAAAAACAGGGCGGGAAAAAGCGGGCGTTTGCTGTCTGTATCTCTCGATCCGCTCAGCCGGGGACCGGCGGGGCGTCCTGACCCTGGCCCGGCGTGGGCGAGGGCGTGGCCTCCACAGGCGGCGGCGCAGGCGGGTCGGTATAGACCGGCGGGTCCGTATACACCGGCGGTTCGGTGTAGACCGGCGGGTCCGTATACACCGGCGGGTCCGTATACACCGGCACATCCGTGGCCGGCGGCGGGGTGATGTCCCCCGGCGGTTCAGTGTAGACCGGCGGGTCCGTGACGCCGGGATCGCTGGTGGGCGGCGGGGCGTCGGTGGCGGTGCCGGGCGAGGGCGGCGCCTCGCCGGTGGGCGTAGCGCCGGGACTGGGGCTGTTGGAGCCGCTGCCGAAGGCGTTCACCGCCGCGCCGATGGTGGGCGTGGGGAAGGCCCAGTAGCCCAGGCCCTCGTGGACCCGCCGCATGACCTTCTGCCAGATCTGGGCAGCCGGGTTGCCGTAGAAGTCCATGACGGCGTTATACCGGTAGCCGGTCCAGCAGGCCGCCACGTAGTAGCGGGTGAAGCCGGTGAAGTAACGGTCGTACTTATTGCTGGTGGTGCCCGTCTTGCCGGCCACGGCCTGGCCGCTGATGCGGGCCTCCGTACCAGTACCGTACTCCACCGCGCCCTGCAGGACGTTGGCGATGTTCCAGGCGGTGTTCTCCTTCACGGCCACGTGCCGGTCGGGCGGGTTCTCCAGCACCACGTTCCCGTCGCTGTCCCACACGTAGGAGTAGGTCCGGCCGTAGGTCATGATGCCGTCGTTGGCGAAGGCGGTGTACGCCTGGGCCATCTCCAGGGGCGTGATGCCGTAGGACAGCTGTCCCAGGGCCAGGGGCGCGTAGGCGTAGTCGGTGAATGTGCGCTGCTGATCCTCGTCCCAGTAATCCCGGACGATGCCGGTAAAGCCGAAGCGGTTGGTCAGGTACTCCCAGGAGGCCTGCAGGCCCAGCCGGTTCAGCGTCTGAGCCGCCACGGTGTTCAGGGAGGAGATGATGCCCTGGCGGATGGTGGTCCAGCCCCGGTAGCCGCCGCCGTCGTTGTGGGGGTACCAGTTGGGGCTGTTGGACAGGACGATATTGGGCGAGTCGTTGACCGGGGTGGACTGGGTGATGAGCCCCAGGTCAAAGGCCGGGCCGTACACGGCCACGGGCTTGAAGGAGGACCCGGGGGGCCGCCGGTATTCGGTGGCGTAGTTTTCCGTGAAGCTGCCTTCCTTCACGCCGGTGTCGCCCGCCAGGCCCAGGATAGAGCCATCCTGGGGGTTCATGACCACGATGGCGGAGCTGAGCTTCTGGCCGGTCAGGTTGCGCCAGGGGGTGGGAAGGTTCCCGGTGTTCTGGTAGATGTCGTCGATGATGCCCTGGATGCGCTGATCCATGCAGCAATAGATGTCGTAGCCCCGGTTATGGATGAGGAACATGGCCCGGTCCTCGGTGATGCCCTTTTCCTCGGCCAGGTCCTTACTCAGCTCCCAGATCAGGGAGTCCACATAGTAGGAGTTGGGCGTGAATTCCCGCTCCTCGCCCTCGGCCCGCTTGAATACCAGGGTCTCATTCTTGGCGGCGATGTACTCGTCATAGGTGATATAGCCCTGATCGTACATCTCGAAGAGAATGGTCTCCTGGCGCTCCTTGTTGCGGGCCTTGCTCTTGGGCCCGATATAGGGGTCGTAGAGGGAGGGGTTGTTGGTGATGCCCACCAGATCGGCGCATTCGGCCAGATCCAGCTGCCATACCTCCTTGCCGAAATACTCCCGGGCCGCGGCGCCCACGCCGTAGCAGCCCTCGCTCAGGTAGATCTCGTTCAGATACCAGGCCATGATCTCTTCTTTTGTATACTTCTTCTCAAACTCCAGGGCCTGGAACATCTCCAGCAGTTTTCGCTGGACGGTGACCTCCTTTTTGCCCGTGAGGTTTTTGATGAGCTGCTGGGTGATGGTGGAGCCGCCGAAGGTGTCCTGCATGCTCAGGAACATATTGCCGAAGGCGCCCAGGGTACGCCACCAGTCCACGCCCTTGTGGGTGTAGAACCGCTGGTCCTCGATGGCCACGGCGGCGTGCTCCATGTCCAGGGGGATCTGGTCATAGTCCACCCACAGACGGTTCTCCGTGTAGTAGAGGGTAGCCAGCTCCTCCCACTGGTTGCTGCCGGGGCTCGTCTCCACCAGGATGCGGCTGGACACATTCGACGCCATCTCATCGGGCGTCAGGTCCAGGCTCTCGGACAGGCAGGTCTTCACGTATATGGCAAAGATGCAGGCCAGCAGCAGGCCCGTGGTGATGAACACCAGCAGCGCCGTCAGCACGATCTTCACGGTCGTGCGCACCACGAAGCCGGTCCCGGCGGCGGCGGTATCCACCACCGTCCCCGCGGCCCGGCGGACGCGGCGCATCTTGCGGCTGTTGTGCCAGGCCCGCAGCCGGCCGAATGTTTCTTTGATCTTGCGGAATATATTCACAGCTGCTCCTCCGAATACTCGCGGCAGTCCTGCAATGTCGTGCGCGTGCTGAAACTATTTTGAAACTTCCAAATACAGACATGGTTAGTATAGCACAGTTTTCCCGGATTGTATATCCTATTTGTGAAGAAAAGATGAACGGCTTCCTAAATCTCCCCGCATGGGACCGCCTTTTTCCGGGCATACTGGCCGGAAAGGAGCTGAAGAGCATGGGGCGCAGAGGCAAGATCCTGCTGGGCGCGGCGCTTGCGCTGGCCGTGGTGATGAGCGTGCTGGCGGTGCTCGTCAACCTGGGGCTGCTGGAGCCAAAGACCATAAACGGACCAGAAATGGCCCGTTTAACCCAATTTTCCCTCTTGCAATCTCTTCTCCCAGGCCTTACAATATGAGCAGAACACGCCGAGGAGGAAAGATATGGAGAGCGATTTCGGCGCAAGCTACATCACCATCGAGGACGACGACGGCAACGAATTTGAACTGGAGCACCTGTCCACCCTGGAATTTGAGGGGAACGAGTATATGGTATTCCTCCCCGCGGACATGGACGAGGACGACCCGGATTACGGCTTCATCATCCTCCAGGTGGAGGAGGTGGACGGCGAGGAGCAGTTCGTCTCCGTGGACGACGACGACAAGCTCCAGCGCATCTACGACTATTACATGGAACAGGTGTTCTCCGAGGACGGAGAGGACCTTCCCGAGGATTGATCTTAGAACAAACCTGCCCTGTTCGTGGTCTCAAGGGTCAGATTGGACCCACATCTCTTATAAGGGATGCCATATAGGGCGGCGGAGCGCAGGCCTCCCGGCTATGCCGGACGTTGGAAGCGCGGAAACCGCCATGAGGCGACCCACCTGCCGAGTCGTGCAGGTTACAAATCCGGCCCCCACGGCAGGGCGGGCCCCGTCGGAGCAAGGGAAACTTTGCTCCGACGCTTGTTTTATACATAAGGAGCGCACACGATGGAAAACGATGCCCCCTCCCGCCCCTTCGGTCGGCGGGACTCCCTGGGCTATCTGCTGGGCGGACTGGGCGGCGAGGCGATGGTCTCGCTGGCGTCGCTGCTGCTCATGGACCATTACGTCCTCGCCATGGGCATGGACGCCGCCCCGGCGGCCATGGTGATGACGGCCGGGCGGATACTGGGCGCGTTCGCGGGCCTCACGGCTGGACTGGCCATGGACCGGGCCCGGTGCGCCGGCGCCGCCGGTTTCGGCCGGTATCTGCGGCGGTTGGGCCCCCTGGCGGCCCTGGCGGGGCTGCTTCTCTTCGTCCCCTGGGTCCGGGGCCTGACGGAGACGGGCCGGCTCGTATGGATGGCGGTCACATGGTGCCTCTGGTGCGGCCTTCTCTACCCCGCCGCGGCCGTGGCCTACGGTGCCATGCTCCCCGCCGCCTCTGACCGGCCGGATGAGCGGCTCCGGCTGTCCCGGTGCCGGGCGGCGGGCTCTGTCCTGGCAGGCATGCTCGCGGGGCTCATCCTGCCCCTGACCGCCTACCGGGAGGGCACGGGCGGCCGGCTTTTGCCGGACACGGCCGGCGTCTGGGCCACAGCCATTTTCTTCGCCCTGCTGGCCCAGGTCACCTGTCTGCTCTGCCCGGCCATGACCCGCGGGCGGGTCCCCGCCCCGGCCAGGGAAAAGCGGCTGGGCCTGAACTGGTCCATCCGGCACATCGTATTCTCCCGGCCCTTCCTGGGTCTGGCGGCGGCATGGATATGCCAGACGCTGACCCAGCTCCTGTGCACGGGCCTTCTGCCCCAGCTTTTCAGCATGGTCTATCATGACCCCGCCGCCCAGGTCCTCTCCGGCGTGACCGTGGGCCTAATGACGCTCTTTTGCGCGCTGTTCCTCCGCCCCATGGCCGGACGATCGGGGAGCCGGAAATTGGCGGCGGGCGCCGCCGCCATTGGCGCGGCCCTGTTCCTCGCGGCGCTCTTTCTGCGGCCCGCGGGGCCGTGGGCGTTCTGGGGACTGTTCGCCCTGGCCTGCGCGGGGCTGGCCTTCTTCTCCCTCACCTGCTGGACCATGGCAGCAGAGGTATCGGACGCGCTGGAAAAGGCTACCGGCGTCCGGGCGGATGGGGAGATATGCGGCGCTCTCTATCTTGTCCGGGCCCTGACCCAGGCCGCCTCCACGGGCCTCGTGAGCTGGCTCCTGACCGCCGGGGACCTATATACGCTCTCCTGCCTGGGCCCAGCCCTCTGCCTGGCGCTGACGGCGCTGGCCCTGGGACTTCTGTACCCGAAGCGGACGAAGCTCGTCCCGCAGGACCCGCAGCCGCCTTCCCCGCCCGACATATATCTTTAAAAGCCTCTTCCCCGGCCGCAGCCGGGGGATTTTGACATACGGGGAATGGCGTGATATACTTGGAAAAAATGTCTGTCCGCCCCGCGGGAAGGGAGATACGATATATGAAAAAATTCTGGACGGCGCTGCTCATCCTGGCGCTGTGTATGGGTCTGACCGGCTGCGGGCACTACGTGTCCATCATGCCGGGGACGGAGCCCGTGGCCGTGGAGGACGCCCCCGCGCCGGACGGCCAGGACAGCCCGGATCAAGCCGACTTCCGGGAGCAGCCCCTGCTGGACTTCATGGGCTGGACCGGCTTTGCCGCCAGCTACTATGACGAGACGCCCATCGCCCTGAGCATCCGGGTGGGCGACAGCTACGACGCGCCCGTGTTCGACCGGACCAGCATCATCGCCGCCTGCGACGCCCTGCGGGCCATGACCGTCACCGGCCGGGCTCCCGGCGTGGACACCGCTGCCCAGCGCACCGCCTTCACCTTCACCATGCCCGACGGGGACAAGCTGTCCCTGAACTTCACCGGCCGGGACGTGACCCTGACGGCGGGCACCTACACGGTCTCCGGCGGCGACGCCCTCTGGCACATCGTCTTCCCCGGCTACGGCGGCTCCTTCGACATCTTTGACCTCTATTATAACGAGGACATGCGCACCTTTGCCGACCAATTCTACCAGAACACCCCCATCTCCGTGGGCCGGCGGCAGAACGGCGGCGCCACCCTCACCTCCTCCGATCCGGCGGTGGTCCAGCAGGTGTTCTCCATCCTCGCCAACGCCTCCATCGACCGGGTGGAGGCCAGCCCCGACCAGAACATCGACCTGACCCAGACCACGGACTACGTGTTCACCATGCCCGACGCCTCCACCCGCACCGTGTCCTTCACGGACCAGTGTCTGGCCGTGACGGCCTCCTCCGTCTACGGACCGGTATACTACTGGCTCCGGGGCACG
The DNA here is from genome assembly GCA_947631675.1 of uncultured Oscillospiraceae bacterium. The sequence continues at coordinate 2,972 of CANRMG010000062.1, read as the reverse complement.
GAGAGCCTGCCCAGCGTCACCGTCCTGCCGGAGAGCTCCATCCCCACCTTCTCCGGCGGCCCCCTCACCTCCCTGCGGGAGGACATCGCCCAGGCCCAGCTGGCCGCCTATGACCAGTTCAACGGCGTCACCGTACTGGGCGTGTACGTGGACTACTCCATCAGCGGCCATGAGCCCGGCTACCTGACCCTCAGCGGCGACGTGGCCAACGGCTTCGTCCGGCAGGTCACCTCTATCAACGCCACGGCTGAGACCGTGACCCCCTCCGGCGGGGACAGCATCACCGTGTTCGTCACCCTCTCCGACGAGTACCAGTCCGGGCCCATCATCGTCTTCTCCGGCGACTCGGTCCAGCAGGTGGTAGGACTCAACTACGCCTGCGACGCCACCGCCATGGCCAACCTGCGCAGCGCCATCCTTCTGCTGGCCCAGGACTCTAGCAACGTGGGCGCCGTGGAGAGCGGCGGCACCGATTGATCCCCGACGGGCGAGGCCGCCCTGGTTAGCGCAAAAAACCGGCGGACGTAGAAACGTCCGCCGGTTTCCTTTTATTTTCACTTAAAAAACGCCTCTATCTCCGCTCTGGCAGCGACGCAGCGGCCGGAGATCATCTGGCTCTGGCCCCCGCCCCGGGCCTGAAGGGCCGGGCCGTTCTCTTTGATGAACGCCCGCATATCCGTCGTTCGGCTCGCCATGACAAAGCGGTATGCCCCGTCCTCGCCGGCGAACACCGCGCACACGCCGCCGCACTTTTCCATGCCCGCGTTGGCCAGGATGCGCATGGCCTCCTCGTCCCCGTCGGTAAAGAGCACCATATGCCCCGGCGTGGGCTCCAGGGCTGCGGCCCGGGCCTCTGCCGCCGCTTTCCGCAGGGCGGCCAGCTCCCGCTTCAGCTCGTCCCGCTGGGCTGCGAGCTTTTCCGTCCCGGCGGCGATGTCGGCCTGGGGCACGTTCAAAAGCCCCGACACCGCCGCGCTGGCGGCGTACCGGGCCTCATAGTCCGCCAGAGCGTCGGACCCGGCCTTCATCCATATACGCACGCCGCCCCGGTGGCGCATGAAGTCCAGGAGCTTGATGACCCCGATCTGGCCCGTGGAGGCCACATGGGGCGCGCAGCAGGCGCACATATCCACGTCCTCGATGCACACGATCCGCACGTCATGGGTGAGCTCCAGCTTGCTGCGGTAGTCCAGGGTCTTGAGCTCTCCCGTCCGGGGGAACTTGGTCCGAACGGGCACGTCCCGCCAGACCACCTGGTTGGCCCGGCGCTCCAGCTCGTCCAGCTGCTCCCGGGTAAGCTCCCCGTCAAAGTCGATGGTGCAGCCGTCCCCGCCCAGGTGGAAGCCCACGTTGTCGTAGCCGTATGTACTGTGGACCAGGCCGGAGACGATGTGCTCCCCCGAGTGGGTCTGCATCTTCCGAAACCGCTCGGGCCAGTCGATGGCGCCCCGGACCAGCTTTCCCACAGGCAGGGGCCCGTCCGTGTAGTGGATGACGAAGCCGTCCCGTTCCCGCACGTCCAGCACCCGCACGCCGCCCAGCTCGCCCGTGTCCGCCGTCTGGCCACCCTCCTCCGGGAAGAAGGCGGTGGCCCGCAGGATCACAGCCCAGCCCTTTTTGTCCTGCTCGCAGGACAGCACATGTGCCCGGAACTGCCGGATATACGCGTCCTCATAATAGAGCTTTCTCGTCTGCATCGGTTGACCTCCCCGGGAAAAAAGTGTATACTGCGGCCATGGATATCTTCAAGATATGGCTCATCTATCTGGAAGCGGTGAATCTGCTGACATTGGCGGTGTACGGCCTGGATAAGCACCGGGCCCGGGTCCACCGGGAACGGATCCCGGAGGCGGCCCTGCTGGGTCTGGCGGCCCTGGGGGGCAGCATCGGGGCCCTGGCGGGGATGTATCTTTTCCGCCACAAGATCCGAAACCGCAAATTCACTATCGGCGTCCCCCTGATCCTTGTGGCGGAGGTCGCCGTGTTTTTGCTGCTCTGCTTCGTCGTGTATCACTAAGGCCGTATCTCACAGATATTGTAGAGTTTTTTCGGAGGTGCGTCAAGCATGAATCAGTACCTGGACATAAAGCCCGAGGTGGCCGAGGCCCTGGCCGCGGGAAAGCCCGTGGTGGCCCTGGAGAGCACCATCATTTCCCACGGCATGCCCTGGCCCCAGAACGCCGAGACGGCCTTCGCCGTGGAGGACGTGATACGCGCCCACGGCGCTGTGCCCGCCACCGTCGCCATCATCGGCGGCCGGCTGAAGGCCGGACTTGAGAAGTCCGAGATCGAATATCTGGCCAAGAAGGGCCAGGCCGTCACCAAGGCCAGCCGCCGGGACCTGCCAGTGCTGTGCGCCCGGGGGGAGGACGGGGCCACCACCGTGGCTGCCACCATGATCGTAGCGGCTCTCGCGGGCATAAAGGTCTTCGCCACCGGCGGCATCGGCGGCGTCCACCGGGGCGCCGAGACCACCATGGACATCTCCGCCGACCTGGAGGAGCTGGCCCGCACGCCGGTGCTGGTGGTCTGCGCCGGGGCCAAGAGCATCCTTGACCTGGGTCTGACCCTGGAATACCTGGAGACGAAGGGCGTGGCCGTGTGCGGCTACCAGACCGACGAGCTGCCCGCCTTCTACACCCGCGTCAGCGGCTTCGGCGTGGATTTCCGGGCGGACTCCCCCAAGGAGCTGGCCGCCGCCTTCGCCGCCCAGGGGGCCCTGGGCTATCCCGGGGGCATGCTGTGCACCAACCCCATCCCGGAGGAGTATTCCATGGACCCGGCGGTCATCAACGCCGCCATCGACCAGGCCGTGGCCGAGAGCGTGGCCCAGGGCGTGAAGGGCAAGAAGGTGACTCCCTTCCTCCTGGCCCGGGTCAAGGAGCTCACCGGCGGCGACAGCCTGGAGTCCAACATCCAGCTGGTGCTCAACAACGCCGCCCTGGCCGCCGACACCGCCGCGGAGCTGTGCA
>CANRMG010000061.1 GCA_947631675.1 uncultured Oscillospiraceae bacterium | reverse complement strand
GGCCTTCACCGGCGTCACCGCCTACTCCTTCATGATCTTCAACCTGCTGTGCGCCCCCTGCTTCGCGGCCATCGGCGCCATCCGCCGGGAGATGAACAACGGCAAGTGGACCTGGGCAGCCATCGGCTGGATGTGCGGCTTTGCCTACGCGGTGAGCCTCATCGTCTACCAGGCCGGACAGCTCTTTACCGGCGCAGGCTTCGGTATCGGCACCATAGCGGCGGCCCTGGTACTGGCCGGGATGCTGTGGCTGCTGTTCCGCCCGGCCCCGGACCTGGCGCACATCGCGGCAAAAAACGCCCGCAGCGTCTCCGCAGGGGCATGAGACATGGGACATTTTCTGGCCCTCTACGGCGGCGACATCTTGGTGAGCCTCTGCATCATCGCGGGCGTTATCGACGTGATACGCGCCATGCGCCGGGACAAGAAGGCGGGCAAAGGCGGCTGCGGCGGCGACTGCGCCCACTGCGCCCACGCCTGCCGCACAAACAAATAAGCGCATCACCTTATCAGATATACCTCTCCTTATGTACAGCAAAAGAAGCAGCCAAAAGGCTGCTTCTTTTGTCTGCGCATTACGCTTACCGCTCCATGAACCGGCACAGCAGCGCCGCGGCGTCGGAGCGGGTCAGCGTCTCGTCCGGCTCCAGCTCTTCGCCGTCCGCCAGGCCCAGGGCCCGGGCGACGGCGGCCACGGCCTCGTCGGCTTCGTCCACATCGTCAAAGCCCGCGTCCCACACGCCGGCCAGCTGCACGGCGTAGCCGTACCGGGACGGGCCGACGAGCATCCGCAAAAAGGCGATGCGGCTGACGGCGGCGTCCGGGTCCCAATCCCCGGCAGAGAGGAACCCCTGGTATATCGCCTGCCCGCCCAGCTTCTCGTCGTCGTCCTCCGGGGCGTAGTTGCCCCCGGCCCGCAGCAACAGCAGCGCCGCGTCGCGCACGGTCAGCTCCTGCTCCGGCAGGAAGCTGCCGCCGGAAAAGCCCACGCCCGCCAGGCCCAGCAGCTCGATGGCCTCCCCGTTCTCCTCACCGTCCAGATCGTCGTATACGAACGCGTCGTCCCGCTCCGCGATCAGCGCCGCCTCGCCGGTAACGGCGTCCACGCCCCGGACCTGGTCCGTGCCGGCGTAGTAGTACGCCAGGCGCAGCTCCTCCACGTAGGTGTAGCCCCAGCGCAGCCAGTCGGCGTAGGGGCCGTCCGGCTCCTTCATCACGTCGATGGGCCAGGCCACGTAGCCCAGGGTGACGTCCAGCGCGGCCACGTAGGCCTCCAGCGCCTCGTCGGCGTCGACGACGTCCTCCGCCGGGCCGAAGTCCACGTCCTCGTCCCAGACGTACCAGAGCTGGTCCACCACGCCGGAGGCCGGGTCCGCGTGCACCTCGATGCGGTTGTCCGGGTAGAAATACCCGTCCCGCACCTGGGCCAGCACCACGCCGTCCCGCTCGTCATAGCCCTTCAGGGTGCAGCCGGCCACCTGATCGGCCAGTGCCGGGAGCACCTGCTCCACGAAGGGCAGCGCCAGCTCCGCCTGCTCCTCCAGGTCCGGCTGGTCCTCCTCCCGCTCCCAGACGGGGTAGCTGGTGGACAGATCCATCAGCGCGCCGGTCTTGGCGTTCAGGGTGATGTATTTATAGATGGTCATGTCCTGTCCGGCGTCCACGGCCTGGTCGAAGGCGTCCGCCGACAAGCCGTACAGGCAGTCCCGCGTCATGGTCCCGGTGTAGCGCACCGAGGCCGTCACGTCCCCGGTCTGGCTGTCCATGGCGTAGGAGCACCGGACCATCTCGAACCCGTCCAGTCCCAGCGCCTCCAGGGCCCGGAGGGTCTCGTCGACGGCCGTCTGGTCCAGCACGTCGCCGTAATTTTCGATGGAGGCCAGCTCCGTGTCCGTCAGGACCGCGCCGCCGTCCATGGCGGCGTCCGCCTCAGGGGCCTCGGCGGACGCCATGGTGTCATAGCCGTACCTCATGCCCTTCTCGTCCAGGGCCTCGTACAGCGCGTCCATGTCCACCGCCTCGCCGGTGGAGGCGTCCACCACGGTCCTGTCGCCCACGGGCACGTACATGAGCCGCGCGCCGCCCTCGCCGTCGGAGACCCAGCGCAGCTCCAGCTCCACCGCCCCAGCCAGCGCCGCCTCCGCCCCGGCCTCGTCGCCTTGGGCGGCCTCCGGCAGTTCGCCCGCGTAGCCGTCCCGGTCGCTGCGGTAGAAGCTGGTCATGCCGGACCCGTCTATAACGATGCTGAAGGTGACAGGGCTGTCCAGGCCGTTTTTCAGCACCGTGCCCTCAAAGCGGTAGTAGCCCTCGCTGCCCAGGTAGATGCGCTGCTCGTCCAGCCGGCCGCTCTCCGCGCCGGTGAACAGCCTCCCGCACCACACCTCCGCCTGGGCCCGGGCCTGGTCCATGGATATGGCCGGGAAGGCGGGGTCGAAGCCGTAAAAGCGCTCGTTCCGGCCGCTGCTCTGCCAGCGGTACATGTTCACCACCGTGCCGTCGGGCCGCGCCTCCACGGACAGCTGCCGGTCCTCATCCGTCCAGTACAGGCTCCACAGCGGGCTGGGCCCGTCATAGTAGTCGCTGGAGAAGTCCGCGTAGTCGTCGTCTATGTCCAGCGTCTGCTTGACCTGGAGCGTCAGCGCCGCCAGCCCCTCGTCCAGGGTCTGCTCCGCCGCGGACGGCTCCTCCTGGGCCGCCGCGTCGATGACCGCCTCCGGCTGCGGCTCCTCGTCCGCCAGGCAGGGCGCGGCCAGCCCCAGGGCCAGGGCAAGACACAGCGTCAAAGCAAAAACTCGTTTCATCGGGATAGCTCCTTTCATCATCGGTCTGTCATTCAGACGAAACCTGGCGCGAAATGTTCCACGCTTTCATTATAAATTGCCGTTCTGTCTTTGACAAGCGGACTTTGGCGACAGAAAATGAAAAACAGTCTTGACAGCGGGAAAAAATTCTGGTAGGATAATTGCCGTTCAAAGACAGCTGGCTGCCCGTACCGGGCGTAAGTCCCGCCGAGGACGTCAAATAGGATCATGATGTTTCTATGTGTCGTTGTCTCTTTGGACAAGGACATTTTTCTTTTTCAGGAGGTGAAACGAAACTCATGCCCAGCAAAGCGATTCTGACCGAGAAGCAGGCCATCGTGGAGGCTCTGGCCCAGCGTCTGCAGGCGGCCGAGGGCGGCGTGCTGGTGGACTACAAGGGCATCAATGTGGCCCAGGACACCGAGCTGCGCCGCGATCTGCGGGAGAAAGGCGTGGAGTACACGGTGGTGAAGAACACCCTGACCCGCCTGGCCCTCGACAAGACCGGCCTGTCCGGCCTGGACGACCACCTCAACGGCACCACCAGCCTGGCCACCAGCGCTGAAGATCCCCTGGTCCCCATCCACGAGCTGACCGAGTTCAGCGACAAGATGGGTCAGCTGTTCACCATCAAGGGCGTCTTCGTGGACGGCAAGGTGCTCACCGACGCCGAGGTGGCGGAACTGGCTCCCCTGCCCAGCCGCGACGCGCTGTATTCCAAGGTCCTCGGCACCATGCTGGCTCCTATCACGTCCCTGGCCGTCGTCCTGGGACAGGTCCTGGAGCAGAAGGGCGGCGCTCCCGCCCCCGCCGAGGAGGCTCCCGCCGCCGAGTGAAGCGGCACCCAAAACTAACACTTATCATTTTTAGAAGGAGAAAGTAAAATGGCTAGCGAAAAAGTTACCGCTATGATCGACGAGATCAAGGCTATGTCCGTGCTGGACCTGGCTGAGCTCGTACATGCTATCGAGGAGGCGTTCGGCGTCTCCGCCGCCGCCGCTGTGGCCGCTCCCGCTGCCGCCGCTGCCGGCCCCGCCGTGGAAGAGAAGACCGAGTTCGACGTGGTCATGACCGACTTCGGCGCCGAGAAGATCAAGGTCATCAAGGAAGTGCGCGCCATCACCAACCTGGGCCTGGCCGAGGCCAAGGCGAAGGTCGAGGGCATCCCCGCCGTCATCAAGGAGCAGGTCTCCAAGGAAGAGGCCGAGGAGTTGAAGAAGCGTCTCGAGGACGTGGGCGCCAAAGTGGAACTCAAGTAAGAGTTTTTCTTCATCTGCCAAGGGGCGCGGTGGTCACCACCGCGCCCCTTTCTTTTTGGAAAAGCCTCCCTCTGACGAGGGAGGTGGCTCGCCCGTCAGGGCGAGAGGTCGGGAGAGAAAATATCTATCTCTCCCCCAGTCACCGCTTTCAGCGGCGACAGCCCCCTCGTCAGAGGGGGCCATAGAACGGAGGTGTATCTCATGCTGTATGACACAAAGACTGTGACGCTGAAGGACGGCGGCGCCGCCCTGTTCCGCGCCCCCACGCCGGAGGACGCGGCCGCCTTTCTGGATTTCTTCATTACCGTCCGCGCCGAGACAGAGTTTCTCCTGTCCGGCTCCATGGACCCCGAGCCCACCCTGGACGGAGAACGGGCGTGGATAGAGAGCGCCCTGACCTCCTCCGATCAGATGATGATCGTCTGCGAGATGGACGGCCTGATCGCGGGCAACTGCCAGATCACCTTCAAGCCAAATGCCAAGAACCGCCACCGCGCCTCCCTGGCCATCGCCCTGCGGCAGAAATACTGGGGCCGGGGCATCGGCACCGCCATGTTCACCGAGCTCATCGCCGCAGCGAAAGAGCGGGGCGTGACCCAGCTGGAGCTGGATTACATCGAGGGCAACGGCCGGGGCCGGGCCCTCTACGAGAAGATGGGCTTCCGCCCCTGGGGCGAGCTGCCCGACGGCATCCGCCAGAGCGACGGCACCATGCGCAAGCTCATCTACATGTACCTGCCGTTAGATTAACATAATTCAAGTTACATAATTTTGTTTACATAAAGCAATAAAGTTCTTCATAACGCACTTGACAGATTGCACAATTTTTGTTAAAATAAATTATAAATTTTGTGCAAGGCGGTGATACCATGTTGATCACACAGGCCCACGAGGCGTTCCGCCATCTGGTGGAGTGGGGCATCCTGACGCTGGAGTTTTTCGGCACGACGGTGCTGATCGTCACCGGCGTCATCAGCATGTATAAGTGGGTGGCCCGGAAGCAGGGCGTGCGCACCACCATCTCCCAGGGCATATTGCTGGCCCTGGCCTTCAAGATGGGCGGCGAGGTGCTGCGCACGGTCATCATCACGGAGCCGAAGGAGATGTTCACCATCTTCGGCATCATCATCCTCCGGGGCCTGGTGGCCGCGCTGATCTACTGGGAGATCACCAAGGAGGCCAAGATCGAGGCCATGTACAACGACAGAAAACTGCCGGAAAAGCCCCCTGAAACGGCCGATGCGTCCGGGAAAGCGGAAGAGACCTTCACCAGGATATAGAAAAGCTCCATACATATCCCGCCGTTCCCGGACGGCGGGATATTTGTCGTTGCCCCGGCGGATAAATCATGCTACAATAGGGAAAAACTTTTTTCAGGAGAACTGGAATGAAGTACCTTTTGATCATAGGCGACGGCATGGCGGACAACCCCGTGCCCGCTCTGGGGGACAAGACCCCCCTGGAAGTGGCCGACAAGCCGGTCATTGACGATCTGGCCCGCCGGGGCGTGCTGGGCAGCACCGTCAACTGCCCCAAGGAATTCGAGCCGGGCAGCGCCACCGCCATCATGTCCATCTTTGGGGCCTCGCCCCTGGAATACTACCATGGCCGGGGGCCCCTGGAGGCCGCGGCCCAGGGCATCGAGCTGGCCGACGGGGACATGGCCTGCCGGTGCAACATGGTCGCCCTGGAGGACGGGGACATGCCCTATGAGAAGCGGCGCATCCTGTCCCACAGCGCCGGCTCCATCGACGGGCCCACCTCAGACAAGCTGGTGACGGATCTGTGGGCCAGCCCCGAGTTCGCCGCCCTGGCGAAGGAGTATGACATCGGGATCAATCCCGGCTCCTCCTTCCGCCACTTCGCCGTCATGCACCACGCGGACATCGACGGCATCTCCCTTATCCCGCCCCACGACCATCTGGGCGAGGTGATCGGCCCCCTGGCCCCCTCGGGCTGCGCCGTGGCGGAGAAGCTGGAGGCCCTTCAGGAGGCCGCCTTCCGGTTTTTGGACCACCATCCCCTGAACGAGGCCCGCCGGGCCGCCGGGAAGCTGCCCGCCAACGGCATATGGTTCTGGGCGGAGGGCACCGCCGCCATCCTCCCCGATTTTGAAAAGAAGTACGGCCACACCGGCGAGGTGGTGTCTGCCGTGCCCCTGGTCCGGGGCATCGCCCGGCTCAGCGGCCTGCCCGCCCCCTGGGTGGAGGGCGCCACCGGCGAGATCGACACCAACTGGGACGGCAAGTGCGCCAAGACCATCGAGATCCTGTCCCGCTGCGACTTCGCGGCGCTGCACATCGAGGCGCCGGACGAGTGCACCCACAACGGGGACACGCCGGGGAAGATCCAATCTATTGAATGGCTGGACAGCCGGGAGACGGCCCCCATTTTGGAATATCTGCGTTCCACCGGCGAGCCCTTCCGCATCCTGATCCTGTCCGACCACAAGACCCTCACCTCCAACCGGGCCCACGACGGCGACCCGGTCCCGTTCCTCATCTACGACAGCCGGGAGCCGTCCTGCTCCGGCCTTAGCTACACCGAGGCCAACGGCCTGAAGACGGGCCTGTTCGTGCCCGCGGGCACCGCCCTGCTGGATATGCTTTTTGAAAAATGATCGTAACGGCCCACGCAAAACTGAATCTCTCCCTGGACGTGCTGGGGAAGAACCCGGACGGCTACCATGATCTGCGCATGGTCATGCAGACCGTGGAGTTCGGCGACGACCTGGATGTGGAGCTGACAGAGGACGGCAGCTTCTCCCTGGACCCGGGCCAGAGCTACCTGCCCGCGGACGGGCGGAACCTGGCCATGAAGGCGGCCCAGCTGTTTCTGGCCGGCACCGGCCTGGGCGCCCGCATCGCCGTCACCAAGCGCATCCCTGTCTGCGCGGGGATGGGCGGCGGCTCCGCCGACGCGGCGGCGGTGCTCCGGGCGCTGGACCAGCTCACCGGCCGGGGCATGAGCGTGCCCGAGCTGTGCGCCCTGGGCCTGCAGGTGGGCAGCGACGTGCCCTTCTGCGTGATGGAGGGGGCCGCCCTGGCGGAGGGCCGCGGGGAAAAGCTCACCCCCCTGCCGGGCCTGCCTGACTGCGCCATCGTCATATGCAAGCCCCCCTTCGCCATTTCCACCCCGGAGCTCTTCGGCCGGGTGGACGGGCGGAGAAGCCGCCTGCGGCCCGACACCGCCGGCATCGTGGCCGCCATGGGAGCCGGGGATCTGGCCGGCGTGGCCCGGCGGATGTACAACGTGTTCGAGGACGTGCTGGACCGGCGGCAGCAGGAGGTATTCTCCATCAAGAGCGAGCTCACCGGCTTGGGCGCCCTGGGCGCGGCCATGACCGGCAGCGGCAGCGCCGTGTTTGGCCTGTTCGACAGCGGCGAAACGGCCCAACTGGCCTTCGACGCTCTCTCGGCCCGGTACGATGAGTGCTGGCTCACAAGGCCGTACCCCACAGGAGCATAAGGCAAGACGGAGGGCCGAGGCCCTCCGTCACCCTTTCCATCATTCGCTTCCCGGACCGTGTTCCTTTGCCTGTCCGACTTCCCTTTCTCCTCCCAACAGCTTGGAGCCGCTCTTCATGGCCGCCACGTGATCCTTGAACATCAGGATCCCGCGAGACGGTGTTTCTGGCGTACCTTGCCTTTGGACCGCGCCATGTTGCTCGTTCATCACACATCATGTCCTTCCGTAAAAACGCACGACACAGTGTGAAAGCGAATGATGGTCATGGCCAGTCCGTCTTATGGACATCATTATACATCGTTATATTTCAGATTGCATCAACTTTTTTATGAATGACCGGATTTTTGTATCCTTTCACATATCGCCATCTATCTGACGCCCGTTTTTTGCCCTGCATCAGCATATTGTTTAGAGCCGCCCCCATCCTGTCCAGAATAGGAGCGGTGATGTTTTATGCTGAAGCAAAGACTGAAAAGCTGGGAGGCCGCCGGGCTCATGGCCCTGTGCATATGCCTGCTGGCGGGCCTGTGGGCCATGGACGAGCAGCGGGAGCTGGCGGACGGGCTGGTGCGCCTGCACGTGATCGCCCGGTCGGACTCGGAGGCGGACCAGGCGGAAAAGCTGGCCGTCCGGGACGAGGTGCTGGCCCTCCTCTCCCCCGCCCTGACGGACTGCGGGACCAGGGAGGAGGCAGTTAACATAATTCTTTCCCACCTGGGAGACATCGAGGCGCTGGGGGATGACGTCTCCATGACCCTGGGCATGGAGCACTACCCCACCCGGGACTACGGCTCCTTCTCCCTGCCCGCAGGGGAATATCTCTCCCTGCGGGTCATCCTGGGCCCGGGGCAAGGCCACAACTGGTGGTGCGTGATCTTCCCGCCCCTTTGCACCGAGGCGCTGGCGGAGCCCGCCGCGGACGCCTTTCACATGCTGCCGGAGGACCAGACCCGGCTGGTGACCCGGGACGGGGCCGGCTATGTGCTCCGCTTCCGGCTGCTGGAGCTGTGGGACGCACTGGCTGGGAAGTTCGGCTGAAAACCCGGCCCTTTTAATTGACAATCCCCTGGCCCGGTGCTATTCTGTCTTTCGGGAGAGTTTTACCGTTTTCCTGACCGTATCCTTTACCATTCCCCTATATGATACGGCCATGACGCGGGAAAGGAGGGGAGCCGCCGTGCCGGATGTGGACCGCCGGAAAAAGTTCATCATCAACGCCGTCTACTGGGCCATCGTGGTGGGGATCGTCTTCCTTGTGACCCGCTATCTGCTGGGGCTCATCTGGCCCTTCTTCCTGGCGTTCCTCTTCTCCTGGGCCATGACGCCCATCATCCGCTGGATGACCGTGAAGTGCCACATAAAGCACTCCTTCTCCGTGGCTCTGTGTCTGATACTGTTCTTCGGCATCGCCGGGGGCCTGCTGGTAGTGGTGACGGTGAACATCGTCTCCTGGGTCCAGGACCTGGTGGTGTGGCTGCCGAGCCTGTACAAAGACGTGATCCTCCCCGCCCTGCAGGAGGGCACGGTCCGGGTGCAGGAGTTCGTGGCCCGGCTGGACCCGGACGCCATCTCGGTGGTCCAGTCCGTCTTTGACAGCGTCATCGACTCGCTGAGCTCCTCCGTCAGCAACTTCTCCCTCCAGGCAGTGGGCATCGTCTCCGGCCTGGTGACCCAGTTGCCCGGGCGGTTTTTGTCCATCCTCATCTGCGCGATCGCCACGGTGTTCATGACCGCGGATTTCAACCGGATCATGGCCTTCCTGCTGCGGCAGCTGTCCGACAGGACTCGGCTGGTGGTGGTGAAGGCGAAGGAGACCTTCATCCAAGTACTGAAAAAGTACGGCAAGAGCTATGGCATCATCATGGCCATCACCTTCTGCGAACTGCTGGTGGGTTTTCTCATCCTCCGGCAGGAAAACGCCGTATTGGTGGCGGCCCTCATCGCCATCGTCGACATCTTCCCCATCGTGGGCGCGGGCCTCATCCTCATCCCCTGGGCCATCATCAACCTGATCTCCGGCTCCGTGGCCAAGGGCCTGGGCCTTCTGGCCATGTATATCGTCATCACCGTCCTGCGCCAGTTCATCGAGCCCCGTGTGGTGGGCCACCAGGTGGGCCTGCACCCGCTGGTGACGCTCACGGCCATGCTGGTGGGCACGAAGCTCTTCGGCGGCATCGGCCTTCTGGGTCTGCCCATCGCCTGCGCCATCATGAAGAGCCTGGACGACACCGGCGTCATCCACATCCTGCGCAAGGAGGACAGCGCCCCTGTGCCGGCGGCGGCCGGGAGCGGCGACACGGAAGAAAAAGTTTAGCTTTTGTCCCGGTTTCTATTGACAATTTCGCTGTTAGATGGTAAAATCTCCTAGCTTGCGGGCGTAGCACAACGGCTAGTGCACCAGCCTTCCAAGCTGGGGACGTGGGTTCGA
>CANRMG010000060.1 GCA_947631675.1 uncultured Oscillospiraceae bacterium | reverse complement strand
CAGGGGGGCAAGACCCTGCGCCTGGCCCAGCCCCAGCAGATGATGGCGGACAGCCGCCAGATCATCGACGAGGCCTATGCCGGCGACATCATCGGCATCTTCGACCCCGGCATCTTCGCCATCGGCGACACGGTGTGCGACAAGGGCCAAAAGGTCACCTTCGAGGGCATCCCCACCTTCGCCCCGGAGATATTCGCCGCCGTGGAGCGCATCGACACCATGAAGCGCAAGCAGTTTGAAAAGGGCATGATGGAGATCGCCCAGGAGGGCGCCATCCAGATATTCCATGCCCCCGGCGCCGGCCTGGAAGAGGTCATCGTGGGCGTGGTGGGCGTGTTGCAGCTGGAGGTATTGGAGTACCGCCTCAAGACCGAGTACGGCGTGGAGGTGCGCCGCCGGGGCCTGCCCTACCAGTTCGTCCGCTGGGTGGACAACAAGGACATGGACCTGAGCCGCCTGAATCTCGGCACCGACAGCCGCTGGGTCCAGGACTTCCGGGGAAACGACCTTCTTGTCTTCGGCGGCCAGTGGTCCATCCGCTGGGCCGAGGAGAAAAACCCTGGCCTAGTATTAAGGGAGTTTAAGCAGAATTAAACGGACGCGCCTCGGGGTATCCCCCGGGGCGCCAGTTTATTCTTCGTTAAATAGGAATCTGCAGTTCAGATTTGAATCTGGAAATCTTCAAACTCAAATAATCCATTCCCTTGTTTGAGTTTGCCGTTCTTCTCTATTTGCGCAAACCCAGTTTCAATTTCGTCTATCATGGAAACAGGGATGCTTAACTGATGATGACCGGATTCGCTGATCACAAATGTCTGAGCGTCAATTTTCTCAACGGTAAACCAGTCAGTCATATATGTTTCTCCTCGGTAACCCCGATTTGGTACGCCGTCTGCCATGATTATAACCCCGTTCCCCCTGAACTACAAGGTTGGGACTACTCTTCATCGAATATACTCGCTTGACATATACACGTGAACCGGGTATACTGTTGTCATGATAAAGAGCTTTGCGGACCGGGAGACGGAAAAGGTCTACCATCAGGTCTTTTCCTCCAAGCTCCCGCAGGCCATGCAGCGAACGGCGCTTCGCAAGCTGATCATGATCGACGATGCAGGATGTTTGGAGGATCTGCGCGTTCCGCCCGGGAACCGCTTGGAACGGCTTTCCGGCGACAGAGCGGGACAATACAGCATCCGGGTCAATGACCAGTACCGCATATGTTTCACTGTGGATGGCAATGATTTCTGCGATGTTGAGATCGTCGATTATCACTGACAGCGCAGAGGCATATTATGACCAGAATGGAGGATACCAATGCCTAACACGATACCTACCCCCAAGATGAGCGAGATACTGTGGGAAGAATTCATGGAGCCACTGGGCGTGTCGGCCTATAAGCTGGCCCAGGCCATCCATGTCCCCACATCCCGGATACAGGACATTCTTCACGACCGGCGGAAGATCACGGCAGACACCTCTCTGCGCCTGGCAAAGTATTTTGGCGTCTCAGACCGCTATTTTCTGGATATGCAGAACGACATCGACCTCCGGGAGCTGAAAGCCAGCATGGCAAAGGAGATACGGGACATCCGCCCGTTCCAGTCCGCGTCCGTATAATTCATTCCAAAATAAACCGCGCCTCGGGGAGTCCCCGGGACGCGGCTTGCTTTTCCCGGAGGGAATGTGTTATATTCGATTTGTTGTTGGCCTCATTTCCAACAAAAAGGGAGGAACGCATCCATGAAAAAGCTATTCGCGCTTTTGCTGGCGCTGGCCATGGTCCTGTCCCTGGGCGCCGCCGCGGCGGCGTCGGAGGATTTCTATGAAGAATATCTTGAGGAGGATCTGGAGACCACTGACCCCATCACCCTGTCTGCCAGCGGGCAGACCGTCACCATCTCCTTCCCGGAGGAGTGCCCGTTCTTTACAGATTTCGTACAGCTGAGCAACGTGAATGCCAGGCTGCGTTACGACCAGAGTATGGGGAGGGGCCGCGCCTATCTGCGGCTGGTGAACAAGAGCGATCCGGCGGCCTTTATTCAGGACACGGTCGACTCCAATGTCAGGCTTTTGGAGAAGGACGCCTCCGAGGGGGAGAGCTTTCAGGCCGCCGAGCCTGTGACGGAGACTATCAACGGCATGGAGGTCACCTGGTCCAAGATCGTCGTGGAAAAGGAGGGCCTGTTCGGCCCGAACTGGGAGCTGGACTATTATGCCGCCGCGGAGGCGGGGCCGCTGCTCATGACGACGGAGATCGTGTATATCACGGCAGACGAGAACATCGCCATGGATGACACCATCGTGGCTACGATCTTCGACCACATCAACATCAATGGCGCCGCCCCAGAGGCCGGCGCTGAGACTACCGAGACCGCTGAGACCGCTGAGCCGGCGGACACGGATGGACCGGCCTATCTGCTGGGCGGCTTGGACCTGGACAGCCGCACCTATACCAACGAGGACTTTGCCATGAGCGCCGCCTTTGAACCCGGATGGCTCTACGCGGGCCCGGAGAGCCTGGCCAGCTACTATGGCTGGACAGAGGCAGACGGCGTCAGTGCGGCCGAATATATGAAGCAGCTCATAGACGGGGGCGACCGGACGGCCATCCTGTCGGCCCAGTCGGAGGACGGCTCCTACATCCTCCAGTTGGACGTCTTCGCCCATGAGGGCGTGGGCGGGTATACCAGCGGCGGCTCGCCGCTGGGCGATTACATGCACGAGATGCTGTTCGGCGGGGACGACTATATGGAGTCCATGGGGATGCCGAACTGCCAATACACGCTGGGCACGATAACGATCCGGGACCATGATTATGAGACGATCCACTTTGAGTACGACATGGCGAACGAGGCCGGGGGGACGGTGCGGGCCTATGAGGACTGGCTGTGCCTGCTCCACCGGGATGAGGCGGCGGACTGCGACTATGTGATGACCATCTGCATGACCTCCGTGGGGAAGAAAGATATAGCGACCCTCGCCTCTATGCTCACCCTGCCGCCGGAGAACTGACCGGCCGAAACAAAAAATCCGCGCCCCGGGGACTCCCCGGGGCGCTGTTTTATGATTCCTCTATTTCCCCGTAGTACCAGCCGGAGACGCCGTCCTTTTTGCACATGATCCCTCGCGGCGTTTTTCGGACAACGCTTATCTCGTCTCCCGCCTCCAGGGGCAGGCGGTAGTCGGTGATGTCGTTGATGGTGGCTCTGTCCCCCTCCCGGGTCAGGATGTGGTCTGCGGGCACGTTCTCCATCACGTACCCCGTGCGGATATGCCGCACCCGGCAGAAGCCGTTGGTCTCGTCCAAAATCTGCACAGCGTTGTCCCCGTGGCGGATGTACCAGTGCCGCCTGTTGGCCCGCTGGGCCGTTTTGACCCTTGCGGTGGGAAAGCCGTCGTAGCTCGTCCATGTCATATCCGGCAGGAAGAAGGCGTTGAGCTGTCCGTCGTCCTTCAGGACGCACCCGCCGTCGATGCTCACAAGGCGCAGATCCCCGTCCACGATAGGCCGGGCGTCCACCACGTCCTCGTGGTACAGCACCAGGGGCCAGTGGCCCACCACGGTCCACTTTGCATGGGGCTTCGCCACGGTCCGGTAGGCGTCCAGCTTCATATGGGCAAAGGCGCTCTTTCCCGGCGCCAGGCCGCCGTGGACGAAGGTATAGTCCTCCGTCTCGATGACATGGGGCAGGGCCCGAAGAAAACCCAGCTCCGGCCCGTAGTTGTCCCGGACGGCGGCCTTGGCGGCGGCCAGGTCCATGTCCGGGCGGATGGCCACCCCCTGCTCATGGAGCATCTGGGCGATGAGCCCGTCGCCCCAGCCCTTGTTGCGCCCCACCAGATACTGCAGATAAAAGGCGTTCTGCTCTGTGTCCTCCGGCAGGTCGCAGAAGTTCTGCCAGAAGTCACAGTTGCCGCACACCGTATGGACCTCCCGCTCCTTCGCAAGCTCCATCACGTACCGCAGCGTGCCCAGGGAGTCGGGCCCCTTTTCCAGCAGGTCCCCCACCAGCATGAGCACGTCCCGGTCCGTCAGGGCGCACTTGGCCAGCAGCCCCTTCAGATAGTCCAGGTTCCCGTGGATGTCCGAGATGCACACGATGCGCCTGTCTTTGCCGATATGCAGCCGCTCCACCCGGGGCGGCGTTGTCATCAGCAGCGGCGCCGGCCTCATGGCAGCCGCCACACCTTCGGGGCGATGTCCATCTCCATGAGATACAGGGGCCCACCCACGCCCTGGGCCACGCCGATCTTCCGAAAGCCCATGGCCTCATAAAAGCCGATGGCGGCGTCGTTGGTCTGGGACACGTGCAGGCGCAGCCGGCTCCGGCCCTTCCTCTCCCGGAAAAAGCTCACCGCGTGGCCCAGAAGCTGGGCCCCGAACCGGCGGCCCCGCATGGTCCCGTCCACCCATATGAGGCTGATCCAGCCGGCGTCATCTTCGCTGCCCCGGTCCGGGTCCAGCTCGATGACTCCCGCCAGATGCCCATCATAGAGGAGCTTCTCAAGGCACCGGGGGTCCTCCGCCGCCCGCCGGGCGGCCTCGTGCAGGTACAGCGCCGGGGCAAAGCCCTTCAGGTCCCCGTGGCTGGCTATCCACGTCTCGCTGTAGCAGCGGGTGTAAAGCTCCCCCTCCGCCGGCAGAGCCATGGGTTCAAAGAGCCCGTCCGCTTTTTTCCCCCTGTGGTCCCCCGCCAGCCCCTGGTGGGCGAAGGTGCTCAGGGCCCCCAAATGGGACCCGTCGCCGTAACTGACCACCCGGAGCGCGCCGTTTTCCGCCTCCAGGGTGGTGACGGCGGTGTTGTCTCCGAAGGGCATCTCCCCGTAGGGCACGCCCATCAGATGGGAGGACACCGCCCGGATGGCGAAGGCGTGGCTCACTGCCGCCACCGTCTTGTTCGGATAGGCCTCCCCCAGGCCCAGCAGGGCCCGCTCCACTCGGGCTATCACCGTCTCGTAGGGCTCCCCGCCGAGGACGGACCACTTGTCCGGCTCGTGGTTGAAGTACCAGTACTGCTGGGGCTGTTCCTGGGTGATCTCGCCCCAAGTCCGGTCCTCCCAGCAGCCCACGTCCACCTCCCGCAGGGCCCTGTCGGTGTGCAGAGTCAGTTCAGGATGGTATTTCAATATAGCGCTGGCGGTGGACTGGGTGCGGATGAGGTCGCTGGCCCACAGGGCGTCGATCCGCTCGTCCCTGAACCGCTCCGCCAGAGCCGCCACCTGCCGGCGGCCCAGCATGGTGATATTGGAGTTATACTGCCCCTGGGGCCGGCGGTACAGGTTCCCCTCCGCCTCCGCGTGGCGTATGAGATATATCCTGGTCATCTTGTCGCCTCTTGCAAAACATGATACAATGTGGATAGTCAAGACTATTTTACATCATCCGCGAAGCTTTCACAAGAGGAGCGCCCCATGAAAAACAGCCCGAACCCTGTCCCAGACGCCCGCCGGGGCGTGGTCATCGCAGGCGCCTACGGCATGGACAATGCCGGGGACGACGCCGCCCTGGCCGCCATCGCCGCCGCCCTGCGGCGGCTGGAGCGGGATATGCCCATTACGGTGGTGGCCCGCCATGGCAAAAAGGCCGCCGCCCCCATCCGGGCCCGGGGCCTGGGGCAGCTGAACGCGCCGGGCTGGCTGCTGGCCATGCATAAGGCCAGGCTGTTCATTTTAGGCGGCGGCAGCCTTTTGCAGGACGTGACCAGCGGCCGGAGCCTGTGGTATTACCTGCTGCTGCTGCGGGCGGCCAAGGCCATGGGCTGCGCCACCATGCTCTATGGCGCCGGGGCGGGCCCCATCCGCAGCGAGCAGGCCCGCCAGCGCGCGGCCCGGTATCTGAACGAATACGCCGACGTGATCTCCGCCCGGGATCAGGATACCCTGACCACTCTGGCAGACTGGGGCGTCACGGTCCCCCGAATGCTGCTGGGTGCAGACCCGGCGTTGAGCCTGGCCCCCGCGGCGGGCGAGCGGGAGCGGCGGGCGGGCTTCGTGCTCCGGTCCTGGCCCGGCTTCTGGGACCACGTGTCCGACTTCGCCCAGGCGGCCCGGTACGTATGGGAGCGGTACAAGCTGGCGCCGGTGTTCTTCTGCCTGTCCCCCGACGACCGGAAGGCAGCCAAGAGCGTGTGCGCGGCCCTGCATGGCGTGCCCTGCCAGGTCTCCTCAGACCCCCGGCGGGTGGGCCGGATGGGCATAGTGATCGCCATGCGCCTGCACGGGCTTGTCTTTGCCCTGCGGGAGGGCGTTCCCGCCGGGGGCGTCAGCTACGACCCCAAGGTGGACGCCTTCTGCAAGGAGGCGGGCCTGCCCATGGTGGCGCTGGAGGACGTGACGGCGGAGGACCTGCAGGAGCTCATTGACTTCGTCATGCACCTGGACGGGGAGCATCTGTCCGCCTCCCTGCGGACCCTCCGGGCCCGGGAGAAGACCAACCTCTCCGCCGCCGCGGAGCTCCTGGCGGAGGAATGACCAATAACATAAGGGCGGGAGCATCTTGATCGATGCTCCCGCCCTCGTCATCTCCCCGCCAAACGGGAAGTTGTCTTACGCTTCCTCATCCATATTGTTTAAAGCAGATCTGAGCCAAGCCATCCTTCTCTCCATACAGGTCTTCAGCAACTTGCTTTTTGTTGCCGTTTCAAATCCGTGACATGCGCCTTTTATCTCATATAATTCAGCCGGTATCCCCTGATCTCTCAGTTTTTGACACAGCAATACTTCTTCGTCATGGAGTGCGTCAAACTGCGCGACCTCTATGTACGTCGGCGGAAACCGCGCAAAGGACGCCGCCTCCAGGGGCGAGGCATACTCGATCCTTTCCGGCTGTCTGTGCCCAAGGTAGGCGTCCCACATCATTTTGGACAGCTTCGCGTCAAACACCGGGGTGTCAACATATTTCTTCATGGAATCGGTCGTCATCCGCCTGTCCGTGACCGGATAGATCAGAAGCTCTGCATCCGGCATGCGCAGGCCCCGGTCCCTTGCCATAAGGGACACGGCCAGGGCAAGGGCACCGCCGGCGCTGTCCCCGGCGATGATGACAGGAGCGCTGCCGGCCTGCTCCAGCGCCCACTCGTATGTACAATAGCAATCCTCTGCCGGGACGGGAAAAGGATGCTCCGGTGCCAAACGGTAATCGGTATAAATGACCCTGCATGGCAGACTGGAAGCATACAGCTTCGTCATATTGTGGTGGGCAAAAGAGGCCTTCAGCACAAAGCCTCCGCCGTGATACAGTACCATACATGGCAGTTCACCCGTGCGCTGGACAGGTTCGATGACCAAGGTGTCAAGGACCGTGCCGCCATACCCCGGCGTCTTATGCCGGGTGACGACGACCGTGTCGTCCGACCGGCATTTGGAAAAGCCAACGATCCTGTTCATCAGGGGCAGAAGCGCCGGATTATCCGGCATTTTGATCTTCGCTATCCCCGCCAGCTCCGGGTCTATATCGTATTTGGACACAGCATTTCCTCCCCGGCAAACTTCGATTTATCGCTCTGTTGTCCTGATTATACCCCCGCGCCCCATAAACCGCAAGGACATGGCCCCGCCCCCGGTTCCATTTTACCGCAAAACATGCTACAATGAAATCCACAAGCTGACACAAGAGAGGTACACATATGTTTCGTATCGGATGCCATATCTCCGCCTCCGGCGGGTACGAGGCCATGGGCCGCCGCATCGACGCCCTGGGCGGCAATACCTTTGCCTTCTTCACCCGCAACCCCCGGGGCGGCGCGGCAAAGGACATAGACCCGGAGGACGTAAAGCGGTTCCTCGCCTTCTGCAAAGAAAAGGACATCGACCGCTTAGTGGCCCACGCGCCCTACACTCTGAACCCCTGCGCGGAGAAGGAGAACGTGCGCCAATTCGCCCTCACCGCCTTCGCCGACGACCTTAAGCGGATGGAGTACACCCCCGGCCAGTACTACAACTTCCACCCCGGCAGCCATGTGGGCCAGGGCACGGACGTGGGCATCGAGAAGATAGCGGATGTGCTGAACACCGTCCTTTTCCCGGACATGACCACCACGGTCCTTCTGGAGACCATGGCCGGCAAGGGCAGCGAGGTTGGCGGCCGCTTTGAAGAGCTTCGAGCCATCATCGACCGGGTGGCGCTTTCGGATAAGCTGGGCGTATGCTTCGACACCTGCCACGTCTGGGACGGGGGCTACGACGTGGTGAACGACCTGGACGGGGTGCTGACCGAGTTTGACAAGATCGTGGGCCTGGACCGCATCAAGGCCGTGCACCTCAACAACAGCCTCAACGACACCGACTCCCACAAGGACCGCCACGCCAAGCTCACCGAGGGCCGCATGCCCCTGGAGGCGGTGAAGCGCTTCGTCACCCACCCGGTGCTGGAAAAGCTGCCCTTCATTTTGGAGACGCCCAACGACGACGCGGGCTACGCCGCGGAGATCGCTCTGGTGCGCCAGCTTCACGGCTGAGGCATATTTTCCCCCGCCGGCGGACAGACTAACGCCGGTGATGAAACGATGAGAGAGAGCTCCCTGGACCCCGGCATCCCCTTGGGCTTCGGCATGGCCCTGGCCCAGAACCCGGACGCCATGGACGTGTTCTCGTCCCTGACCGAGGAGCAGCGGCGGCAGGTCCTGCGCAAGACCGGCCGCATCGGCTCCAAGGAGGAGATGCGCGCCTACGTGGATTCCCTGGTGGGCATCGACCCGGCGCAGCTTCTGTAGATCCCGAAATGGCCGGACGCCTGAAGGCGTCCGGCCCCTTTTGTGCCCGCAAACCATTGAAAACAGGGGATTCTACGATTCGTAGAGCCCTCCCCCGAACGAACGGGAGAGCGGTCCCTCCCTTCGTGGGTTGCTCCACGCCCCCCGCGAAGGTATGATATGGTGCGAAAATACAGGAGGGCTCCGGTATGTATCAGATATTCACCGACTTGGCCGCCAATCTCCCCCAGGAGCTGGTGGACCGGTATCACATAGGCATCATCGTCATATCCTGCTCGGTCAACGGCCACGCCCTGGACGTGTCCAAGGGCTTCGACGGCCCGGCCTTTTACCGGGCCATGCGGGCCGGGGCCGAGACCCGCACCAGCATGCCCGCCCCCGCCGTGTTCCTGGACGCCTTTCGGCCGGTCCTGGAGCGGGGCGAGGACATCATCTACATCGGCATGTCCAGCGGCATCAGCGGCACGGTGGGCCTGGCCCACACCGTGGCGGCGGACCTTATGGAAGAGTTTCCGGACCGGAAGATCACCGTGGTGGACACCCGGGCCGCCTCCCTGGGCGAGGGGCTGGAAGTGCTCGCCGCCGCCAGGGCCCAGGCGGAGGGCGCGGATTATGACGCGGCAGTCGCCATTGCCCGGGATGGGCGGGACCACGTCTACCAGATATTCACCGTGGAGGACCTGGATTACCTGCGCCGTGGCGGGCGGCTCCACAGCGCCGTGGCCCGGGTGGGCAATATGCTGAATGTCAAGCCCGTCCTCTGGGGGGATGCCGACGGCCACATCGTCATGAAGAACATGAACGTGGGCCGGCGCAGGAGCCTGGACACCCTGGCCGCCCACTACAGGGACCACTGCATCGACAAGGCCGCGCCCGTGGGCCTGGCCCACTGCGACAGTCCCGATGACACCGCATTGGTGGTAGATAAGCTTCGGACGGCCGGCTGCACCGGCGAGGTGCTCTCGGTGTGCTATGAGCCCGTCACCGGCTCCCACGTGGGCCCGGGCACCGTGGCGCTGTTCTTCCGCGGTCCGGAGCGGTAAAATACATACAGCGCGCCCCCGTCCAAACGGACGGGGGCGTTTTCTTATTTTTCTCCCCGGAGCTTGATGAGCCGGTCTCGGAGGACGGCGGCGTACTCGAACTCCAGCATCTGGGCGGCCTTGCGCATCTGCTTTTCCAGCTTCTCGATCTCCGCCTGCCGCTCCCGGGCGGTCATCTTCACGCCGGCGTCGTTGAGCAC
>CANRMG010000059.1 GCA_947631675.1 uncultured Oscillospiraceae bacterium | reverse complement strand
CAACTACGCCTTCATGAAGTGCAACTGGGGCGCCGACTACGCCGACCCCGAGACCTGGACCGACCCCTTCGTGCCCGGCTCCTCCTACAACTTCATCGACAAGAGCACGGCTCCCGAGACCGTGGCCCTGTATGACGAGTACTGCGAGCTGGTGAACGCGGCCAAGGCCATCACCACCGACATCGACGCCCGCTACGCCGCCTTTGCCAAGGCAGAGGCCTTCCTGCTGGATCACGCCTTCGTAGTGCCCATCCACACCAACGAGATCAGCTACTCCATGAGCAAGCTGAACGTGTTCGAGGGCCAGTACGCCATGGTGGACACCGTGACCTACCGCTACAAGGACCAGCACATCCAGGATAAGTCCATGAGCATCGACGAGTACAACGCCGCCTACGCCGAGTGGGCTGCCAGCAAGAACTGAACCAATGATGCCATGCCCCCTGCCGTTTCGGCGGCAGGGGGACTTGTGGCTTAGAAAGAGAAAACGTCGTCCCCTCAAAGGGGGAGCTCGAGGGGGGCGGGAGCCCCGCCTCGAATGAAATCTGACGCCCCGCGCTTTGCGCGGCGAGCGGAGCGAGGACTTTTGCGCCGCTTGCGGCGTGAAAGTACCGGCGTCATTTGAAAAGGAGGGGTCCGATTGGCAAAATACATACTCAAACGGGTCCTGAGGGCGTCTGTGACGCTGTTCATCATCATCACGATCTTGTTCTCCCTCCTGCGGCTCATGCCCATAGAGGGATATTTCGATAATTTTGACAAGGTCTCCTCCACGGAGATCCAGGTGAAGCTCAACTCCCTGGGTCTCAACGACCCCCTGCCCAAACAGCTGGGCCGTTTTTATAACCAGCTGCTCCACGGCGACCTGGGCACCTCCAACATCTACCGCCGGGGCGTATCCATCAACACCATCATCGCCGAGAAGATCCCCATCTCCGTGAAGTTCGGGCTCATCTCCTTCGCCCTGTCCCTGGTGATGGGCCTGGCATTGGGCATATGGATGGCCTACAGCACCCGCACCCGGTTCAAGATCGGCGACCGGCTGGGCACCATCCTGATCGTGGTGGTCGAGGCGGTCCCCGCGGCGGTATACCACATCGTCATCCAGTTCGTGGGCTCCCAGTACGCGGGCATCCCCATGCTCTTTGACGAGACGCGGCCCCTCAGCTATCTGCTGCCCATATTGTCCCTGTCCATCGGCAACACGGCCTACTACGCCATGTGGCTGCGCCGGTACATGGTGGACGAGGCCAACAAGGACTATGTGCTCCTGGCCCGGGCCAAGGGCGTGCCCAGCGGCACCATCAGCCGCCGGCACATATTCCGCAACGCCATGGTGCCCCTGGTCCAGTACATCCCCGGCTCCATCCTCACGACCCTCATGGGCTCGCTGTACGTGGAGAGCCTCTACTCCATCCCCGGCATGGGCGGCCTTCTGGTCACCGCCATCAAACGCCAGGACAACACCCTCGTCCAGGCGCTGGTGCTCATCTACGCCGTGGTGTCCATCCTGGGCCTGCTCTTCGGCGACATCATGATGGCCATCGTGGACCCGCGCATCAGTCTTTCCAAGAAGGAGGGGTCCCGATGATCTTCTTCAAAAAAGCAGCCGACGATCTGGGCGACAAGCTGAATGCGCAGCTGGCCCGTGATTTGGACGAGGACGCCATTCTGGCCGACGACGCCGTGGCCTTCTCCTTCGCGGAGTTCCATCCCGAGGCCGCCGAGCGGGGCGGCTACTCCAACTACTCCTACTGGCGGGCCACCCTCCGGGCCTTTTTCCGCAACAAGACCGCGGTATTCTTCCTGTGCCTCATGGCCGCCACGCTGCTTTTCACCTTCATCCAGCCCCTGCTGCCGGGCCAGAAGGACCCCCTGCTGGTCCACTACGGCGAGTGGGGCCTGCCGCTCAACAACGTGCCCCCCAACAGCGAGTTCTGGTTCGGCACCAACTCCATCGGCCAGGACCTGTGGTCCCGCATCTGGGCCGGCACCCGCACCAGCCTCTTCATCGGCTTTTCCGTGGCCGTGGTGGAGGCGGTGGTGGGCATCCTCGCCGGCGTGCTGTGGGGCTATGTGCGAAAGCTGGATTTCTTCTTCACTGAACTTTACAATGTCCTGGACAACATTCCCCAGACCCTCTTGCTGATCCTCATCTCCTATATCATGCGGCCCGGGGTGTCCACGATCATTTTTGCCCTGTCCCTGACGGGCTGGCTGGGGATGGCCCGGTTCATCCGCAACCAGATCATCATCATCCGGGACCGGGACTATAACCTGGCCTCCCGGTGCCTGGGCGTGCCCACCCGGCGCATCATCTTCCGGAACCTGCTGCCCTATCTCGTGAGCGTCATCACCATGCGGATGGCCCTGGCCATCCCCGGCGCCATCGGCAGCGAGGTGTTCGTCACCTACATCGGCATCGGCCTGCCCGTATCCATCCCCTCCCTGGGCAACCTGATCCAGACCGGCCGGTCCCTGATGCAGATGGCGGTGCTGCGCTACCAGCTCATCTTCCCCGTGGCGGTGCTGGCGGTGATCACCATCTCCTTCTACATCATCGGCAACTCCTTTGCCGACGCCGCCGACCCCAAAAACCACGTGAACTAAAGGAGGAGCGGGAACATGAAAGACAACGTCATCCTCTCCTTCGAGGATCTGGATATACGCTTCACCCTCCGGGGTCAGGTATTGAACGCCACCCGGGGCATCTCCCTGGACGTATACAAGGGCGAGTCCCTGGCCATCGTGGGCGAGTCCGGCTCCGGCAAGAGCGTGTTCACCAAGTCCGCCATGGGCCTTCTGGACGCCAACGGCACCATCGCCGGCGGCCACATCTGGTACGACGACAAGGACCTGGCAACGTTTAAAACGGAAAAAGAATGGCTCACCATCCGGGGCAGCCAGATCGCCATGGTCATGCAGGACCCTATGACCAGCCTGAATCCCCTCAAGACCGTGGGTGCGCAGATATTGGAGGCCGTGGTGCTCCATCAGGGGCTCAAGGGCGCCGAGGCCAAGGCCGCCGCAGTCCAGGCTCTGGCGGACGTGGGCATCCCCGACCCGGAAAGCCGCTATAAGCAGTACCCCCATGAGTTCTCCGGCGGCATGCGCCAGCGGGTGGTCATCGCCATCGCCATGGCCTGCCGGCCGAAAATACTCATCTGCGACGAGCCCACCACGGCCCTGGACGTGACCATCCAGGCCCAGATACTGGACCTTATACGGACGCTGCAGAAAAAGCTGGACCTCACTACTATCTATATCACCCACGACCTGGGCGTGGTGGCCAATGTGGCCGACCGCATCGCCGTGATGTACGCCGGGGACATCGTGGAGGTGGGCACCTGCGACGAGGTGTTCTACGACCCCCGCCACCCCTACACCTGGGCGCTGCTTTCAAGCCTTCCCCAGCTGGGAGTGAAGGGCCAGGCCCTCTACTCCATCCAGGGCACGCCCCCCAACCTCTTCTACGAGGTGAAGGGCGACGCCTTCGCCCCCCGGAACCCCAGGGCGCTGAAGATAGACTTCGTAAAGCGCCCGCCCTATTTTGACGTGAGCCCCACCCACAAGGCCCGGACCTGGCTTTTGGACCCCCGGGCGCCCAAGGTGGAGCCCCCCGAGCACATCAGGAAGTTAAGGGAGAGAGGAGGCGGAAGCTATGCCTGAGACAAGGGAAAAGCTCTTGGAGGTCCGGGACCTCTCCGTCACCTTCGGCTCCCGCCGCCACCCCTTCAAGGCGGTGGACGGGGTATCCTTCGATATATACAAGGGCGAGACCTTCGGCCTGGTGGGGGAGTCCGGTTCCGGCAAGACCACCATCGGCCGGGC
This sequence comes from uncultured Oscillospiraceae bacterium, assembly GCA_947631675.1. The sequence goes on along the minus strand of CANRMG010000059.1, from coordinate 6,195 downwards.
CATCATCCGGGTGAACCCGGTGTCCGGCGGCGTCATCAAATATGACGGCGAGGTCATCTCCGGCAAGGTGAGCCGGGCCACGGACAGGCGGGTCATCCGCAACATCCAGATGGTGTTCCAGGACCCCATGGCCAGCCTCAACGAGCGGGCCAAGGTGGACTATATCGTGTCCGAGGGCCTGTACTCCATCCACAAGCACATGCCCGAGGCAGAGCGGAAAGAGCGTGTGGCGAAAGCCCTCAGCGACGTGGGGCTGCTGCCGGAATTTGCCAGCCGCTTCCCCCATGAGTTCTCCGGCGGCCAGCGCCAGCGCATCGGCATCGCCCGGGCCCTCATCATGGAGCCCCAGTTCATCGTGGCCGACGAGCCCATCTCCGCCCTGGACGTGTCCATCCGGGCCCAGGTGCTGAACCTCATGAGCCAGCTTCAAAAGGAGCGGGGCCTGACCTACCTCTTCATCGCCCATGACCTCAGCGTGGTGCGGTTCATATCCGACCGCATCGGCGTCATCTACCGTGGCAAGCTCATGGAGCTGGCCGGCAGCGAGCAGCTCTTCGCCCACCCCCTGCACCCCTACACGAAAGCCCTCCTCTCCGCCATCCCCATGCCGGACCCGGTGGGAGAGCGGGGCAAGAAGCTCATCGTCTACGACCCGGATCAGCACGGGTATACCGAGTCCGACCCGCCCCTCTGGGAGGAGCTGGAGCCGGGCCACTTCGTCCGGGGCAGCCAGCGGGAGCTGGACGAGTACCGCAAGCAGCTTTTGTGACGGAGGGAACGCCATGACGAGAGAAGAACTGGACCTGTACCTGCGGCGGGAGGCGGAGGCCTTTCCCGGCAAGTGCAGCTATGTGATCGCGGATACCATGGAGGGTGCGCCCCTCCATGAGCGTCTGGGGGACGCGGTGGTCCCCGCCGCCTCCACCATCAAGACCCCGGTCCTGGCCGCGGCGCTGGAGCTGGTGCGGCAGGGAAAGCTGGCGCTGGACCAGGAGCTGGAGGTGCCCGAGGCGGTGATCCTGCCGGACACCCGGGTGTTCGATAGGGGCGTGAGCCGGTATACGCTGGAGGAGCTTCTCTACTGGATGATCACCGTCAGCGACAACACCGCCACCAACGTGGTGCTGGACACGGTGGGGATGGACTTTATCACGGACTATTGCGCCTCCCTGGGGCTCAAAAATACCCTCTGCCGGCGGAAGATGCTGGACTTTGAGGCCGCGAAAGCGGGCCGGGACAACGTGACCACCGCCCTGGACCAGCGGCGGCTCTATTGGCTGCTGCACACGGAGCGCATCCTCACGCCTGACCTCTGCCATACGGCCATAGACATATTGACCCGCCAGCGGTCCATGGACTGCATTTTGCGCTACGTCCCCGACCGGGTGACCTTCGCCCACAAGACCGGCGGCCTGGACGGGGTGTGCCACGACAGCGGCCTGTTCCTGGCCCCCATGGGCCCTCTGTACGTGGGCGTCTTCACCTGGGAGGGACCCGACCTGGACGGGGACCCGTCTCAGAGCCAGAAGAAGTTTATAGGCCGCTTGGGCAAGGCCATATTTGACGCCTATAAGGAGACTTAAAATGTACGCCGTCGTTTCATCTGACATATGTCCCCTGTATCTGCGCCCCAGCGCCCAGTGCGAGCTGACTGACGAGGCCATGCTGGGCTGGCGGGTGGAGATACTGGATGAGTCCGCCCCCGGCTGGTATCAGGTCCGCACCGACTATGGCTATACGGGCTACGCCCCCGCGTCCGCCCTCATAGCGGGGGACGGCAACGCCGAGCGCTGGGCGGCGCTGGAGCGCAGGACCGTCCTGCGGGGCGTGTGCTCCGTCCGCTCCGAGCCCCGTGTCCAGGGCTGGCAGGTGGCCAGGCTCGTCCGGGGCGCGGAGGTGGCCGTTCACGGCGCGCCCAACGCCGATGGCTGGCAGCGGGTATCCCTGCCTGACGGCCGGGATGGCTACACCAAGGCGGGCTTCCTCTTCGACGTCCCGAAGCTGGAGGACGAGCAGGCCCTGCGGGAGCACATTGCGGACATGGCCCGGCTCTATATGGACGCCCACTACCTGTGGGGCGGCAAGACCATGCTGGGTATCGACTGCTCGGGCCTGGCCTTCATGGCCTACCGCCTCAGCGGCGTCACCATCTGGCGGGACGCCTCCATCCGGGAGGGCTACCCCATCCACGCCATCGACCGGGAGCACATGGGCCCCGGCGACCTGCTGTTCTTCCCCGGCCACGTGGCCGTGTACCTGGGCGGCGGCCGGTACATCCACTCTACCGCCAAAAACGGCAGCGACGGCGTGGTCATCAACAGCCTGGACCCGGCCCATGAGGACTTCCGCCCCGACCTGGCAGGGCAGATCACCCAGGTGGGCAGTCTTTTCTGAACAACACCGAAAGGAAGGTCATTATCTATGCGCGTATTCATCAGTGCCGACATCGAGGGCACCTGCGGCATCACCAGCTGGGCGGAGACGGAGCGCTCCACCCCCATGGACTACACCCCCTTCCAGAAGCAGATGACGAAGGAGGTGGCGGCGGCCTGCGAGGGCGCCATCGCGGCAGGCGCGGACAGCGTATTCGTAAAGGACGCCCACGACTCCGCCCGGAACCTGGACCCGGCGGCCCTGCCCGAGGCCATCCAGATCATGCGTGGCTGGTCCGGCGACCCCCTGAGCATGATGAGCGGCGTGGACCGGGGCTTTGACGCGGCCATGTTCACCGGCTACCACTCCTGGGCCGCCGGCAGCGGCAACCCCCTGAGCCACACCATGAACGGCCAGAACGAGTTCGTCACCCTCAACGGCGTGCGCATGAGCGAGTTCATGATGAACGCCTACACCGCCGGGTATTACGGCGTGCCCGTGACGTTCCTGTCCGGCGACAAGGCCCTGTGCGACTTTGCCCGCGAGCTCATCCCCGGCGTCACCACCGTCCCCGTGAACGAGGGCGTGGGCGGCGCGGTGGTGTCCATCCACCCGGCCGCGGCCGTGAAGCAGATCAGGGAGGCAGCGGAGAAGGCCGTGAAGAACGCCAAAAACTGCGCCGTGCCCATGCCGGACCATTTTGATATGGTCATCCGCTTCCGGGAGCATCAGAAGGCCTATTCCCGCAGCTTCTATCCCGGCGCCCGGCTGGAGGACGAGAAGAACGTGTGCTTCTCCTCCGACGACTGGTTCGAGGTCCTGCGCTTCACCCACTTCGTGCTCTGAGCCAAATAAACATACAAAAAGCCCGCCGCGTCCCGATGGACACGGCGGGCCTCATTATTTATCTCAAGTCCTCACGGCCCGGCCCAGGCCGCCAGCGGCGATACGGCCATTCACCGCGGCGATCCTGCCGCCGATCAGAACCAGGTCGACGCCCTCCGGGGGCCGGATGGGCTCGGCGAACGTGGACATATCCCGTATCCTCTCCGGGTCGAACACCACTATGTCGGCGTCCGCGCCCACGGCCAGGGACCCCTTGCCCGCGAGATGGAACCGCCGGGCGGGCATGGCCGTCATCTTCTCCACCGCGGCGTAGAGGCTCATTTTGTCCGGGCGCACATACTCCGCGATGAGACGGGGGAAGGTGCCTGCCGCCCGGGGATGGCCCTGGCCCAGGTGCATGGTGGCGTCGCTGGCCAGCATCACCGCCGGATGGGTCAGTGCCCTCTCCACCTCCTCCGGCCGCATCACATGGCAGACCGTCCGGCAGGAGGGAAACGCCCTTCGCTGGTCCCGGAATATCTCTTCCGTGCAGCGCTGCCCCTTGTAAGGTCCCTCGCACAGCTCCAGCACGTCGTACCCGCAGCCGTAGCGGTCCAGCCAGCCGTCGTCATAGGTGGCGGAGCCCAGGCCCGTGGAGAAGGCGCTGTAGGGGTAGCAGTCGCACATCACGTCCATGCCCCCGGCCCGGCGGGCGTCCACTGCGGCCAAAAACCGCTCCATCTGCCCGAAGCCGGCCATGCTGCCGATGTGGGACACCTCCGCCGGCACCCCCAAGTCCCGCGCCGCGTCCAGAAATTCCGCCAGCGCGCCGAACACCGCCGCGGCGTCGTCCCGCAGGTGGCAGGCCGCCGGCTTTCCCGTGTCCCGCAGGGCGGCCATGGTGCCTGAAAGCTCCCGCCCGTCTATGCCGGGGGAATAGCGGATGCCGTAGGAAAGGCCCGCGCAGCCCCGCTCCAGCGCCCGGCGGATGGCCGCCGTCATGGTCTCGACCTGCTCCGCCGTGGCGGGGCCGTATCCGTCCGCCGCCCCGGACCGGGTGCGGAAATATTCGTGCCCGGCCAGCATGGCCACGTTCACGAAGGCCCCGTCCCGGTCCACGATGTCCAGGTAATCCCCCGGGTCGCACACGTTGCCGCCGCAGTTGCCGGCCACCACCGTGGTCACGCCCATGCGCAGCATGCAGGCGAACACGGCCCGCTCTTCGTCGGCGTAAATACGCCCGTCCTCCACCGGGTCCTCATGGACGTGGATGTCCACGAACCCGGGGCAGACCACCTTGCCAGTAGCGTCGATGCGCTCGTCGGCAACCATGTCCTCCGGGCCCACCGCCGCGATCTTACCGTCCTCTATGAGCACGTTCAGGCGGCTGTCTATCCTGTTCGCCGGGTCGATGACCCGTCCGCCGTATATAAGTGTCCGCAAATGTCTCTCCTCCCCTCGCGGGTCTACGATCATCATTTCCGCTGGATGCGGTCCATATACCCCGCCGTGATGATGCCAGCGGGCAGGATGGACACATCATACCACAACTGGGCCATGTGGACAAGACAACGCCATCCCGCCCACGGGCGGAATGGCGTTGTTCCGTTTCGGGTCCGGGCTCACTGATATACGTTGAACAAGCATTTCTTTTTCTTCCCGAATTGTTATTCCTTCAATCTCTAAGAAGAAACCGGAAAACAATAACTTTCTGTGACTTGGTAATGCCTCTCAAAGCCCAAGGATCTGTTTCTTTTTTAAATCAAATTCCGTCTGTGTTATGATGCCCTCATCCAAAAGCGCTTTCAATTCTCTTAAATCGCTGCCTATAGAAGTAGTATTTTCTGGCTGAGGAACAGGATCCCTAGCGGTATCCCGCTGATTCATAACCACTTGAAGCAAAGAAATGATCTCTTGGGCATTCTGGTAAGCTGTTTTATAGATAAGCCCACTCTTCGACGTGGGTGACGTCACCAGTTTAATGTACTCGGTAGGATGCCCCATGTCATTTAAGGTGATTTTAATCATGAGGCTAGTACACTTGCCCTTTGTTTTTCTTTTCCCGGTCGCACCACCTACAATAGCCCCAAGTCCACCAAACAGGAATCCGCCAACTGCTGCAGAGCCCAGCCCGCCTTTAATGACACTCTCTCCATCCTCCAGCAACTCAAAGTCGAGAATGTCATCATAACTGTGCGGCACTGACTTTTTGAATCCTCCAACCAGGGCATTCGACACGGCCCAGAGATGATTAGCTTCATCTACACCAAAATAAGTTCCAACTGATTTTGTAGGCGTAAACTTAACGAGATCCTTCTCATGTCCAGTTGGAACAGGAAGTTTGTCTTTTTTGGGATTCACAATTCTAAAGGGAAAGTCTTTCCCGCTCGCATCAGTGACTTTGAGGCTCGGTTTCCACGCGCCCGCTTTGATCGTGATACAAATCGCGTCCGAATCTTGACATTCGATAAGGATCGTATCAGACATAGGATTTCCTGGAAAGTTGCAGTTAAAAATAAATTGTTTGGAAGCGGACGGGCACTGATAAACTTGATTTTGAGCTAGCTCACACACAACTTGACCATTTATGTAGCACTTTAGTTTTGCGGCGAAACCTATAAGTGCTTTTTCCCGCGAAAGTGATAATGTCGCCATATATCATCCCACCTCAACCGAAATTTTATTTATTTACGCAATTATATATCTACATCAAATTCCTGTCCATATCATTTTGAAAAGTGCCTACAGTATCCGGTCAGTCCGAAATCGACTGTCCAAAATACTATAGGCACTCCATTTGGTGGAGCTGAGGGGGATCGAACCCCTGTCCGAAAGCACTTCAGCGGAACCTTCTCCGGGCGCAGGCGGTCATCTTGCGCTTACGCGCCTTTCCCCTTCCCGGTGCAGGCCGTCACGCATGACGGGTCAGGTAGCTTCATTATGCATGGTGCGCTCAAAGCTTTGCGCACGCACGGACGCTGCTAGTCGACGCCCAGG
>CANRMG010000058.1 GCA_947631675.1 uncultured Oscillospiraceae bacterium | reverse complement strand
CCTCGTGGATAATTAAGGAGGTAGTAAACAAAATGAACGAGCCTGAGATCCTGAAGGAAGAACCCGCCGTCGAGACGGCCCCTGTGGAGGAGACTCCCGCGGCCGAAGCGGCCCCCGTGGCAGAGGAGACCCCCGCCGTCGAGGAAGCTCCCGTGGAGGAAGCCCCCGCCGCCGAGGAAGCGCCTGCCGCCGAGGAAGCGCCTGCCGCCGAGGAGACTCCCGCTGCTGAGAGCGGCGAGAAGAGCTTCGACCAGATGCTGGAGGATTCCATTCGCACCATCCACAACGGTGAGACCGTCACCGGCGTTGTCGCCGCCATCGGCGCTACGGAAATAACCATCGACCTGCCCACCAAGCACTCCGGATACATATCCGTATCCGAGTTCACGAACGATACCCCGGGCGTAGACATCAACGATCTGGTGAAGGTCGGCGACGAGATCCAGGCTTCTGTTGTTCGCGTAAATGACGTGGAGGGCACTGTGCAGCTGTCCAAGCGCCGCCTGGATGCGGCCAAGAGCTGGACAGACATTGAGGCCGCCTACGAGGATGGCACCGTCCTGGAGGGCAAGGTCTCCGAGGAGAACAAGGGCGGCGTCGTCATCAACATCAAGGGCATCCGGGTATTCATCCCCGCTTCCCAGACCGGCCTTGGCCGGGACGAGCCCATGGCGAACCTGCTGGGCAAGACCGTCCGCTTCCGCATCACCGAGGTCAACCGGGCCCGCAAGCGCGTCGTCGGCTCCATCCGCAGCGTGGCCGCCCGGGAGCGCAAGGAGCAGGCCGAGAAGGTCTGGGCCGAGATCGAGAACGGTAAGGTCTATCAGGGCGTGGTCAAGAGCATGACCAGCTATGGCGCCTTTGTGGACATCGGCGGCGTGGACGGCATGGTCCATGTGTCCGAGATCAGCTGGGACCGCATTCGCAAGCCTGAGGACGTGCTGAGCGTCGGCCAGGAAGTAGAAGTGCACGTCATCAGCTTCGATCCCGAAAAGAAGAAGATCTCCCTGGGCTACCGCAAGGCGGAGGACAACCCCTGGCTGAAGTTCACCGGCGCTTACAAGGTCGGCGACGTGGCCAGCGTGAAGGTGGTCAAGCTCATGCCCTTCGGCGCCTTTGCCGAGGTCGTGCCCGGTGTGGACGGTCTGATCCACATCTCCCAGATCGCCAACCGCCGCATCGGCAAGCCCGAAGAGGTCCTGTCCGTCGGCCAGGAGGTGGATGCGAAGATCACCGCCATCGACGAGGAGAAGCAGAAGATCAGCCTCTCCATCCGCGCCCTCATCGAGCCGGAACCCGCCCGTGCCCGCGCTCCCAGAGAGCCCAAGCCGGAGCCCAAGCCCGAGGCCGACGCGCTGGTCTATGAGATCTCCGCTACCGGCGAGGCCACCGGCGTTGCCCCCGAAGAGGACGAGCCCGCCGAGACCGAGGAATAATGTCCTGACTATCGACAGAGAAGGCGTTTCCGCGAGGGAACGCCTTCTTTTTATCGAGAGATAAAGCGCGATGCAACATATTGGAAAACGCAGGAGGTGGTATTGATGGATGAGAGAAGCCTGGACAAGGCGCGGTCGCGCACCCGGGCGTCCCTCTGGTTTGGACTTGCCATCAATGTTTTCTATATCCTGCTGGAGCTGGGCATGGGGCTGTACGCCCGTTCGGCGTGGTTCGTGGCCCTGGCGGTCTATTTCTCTCTTCTGGCCGTCATGCGGTACCTGCTGGTGCGGCGTGTCGGGGAAAAGGACGGACCGGAGACGGAACTGCGCCGGTATCGTACCTGTGGGATATTGCTTCTCGTGATGAACCAGGCGCTCATGGGGATCGTGTTCTTCATGGTCCGCTACGGCCGGGGATTCAGGTATCCGGGCTATTTCAACTATGCCATGGCCGCCTATGCCTTCTACGCCGTTATCAGCGCGGCCATCCGCATGGGCAGGGCACGCAGATATGACAGCCCGATCCTGTCCGCCGCCAGGATCATTCGGTTCGTGGCGGCGCTGGTGTCCATTCTGGCGCTGGAGACAGCGCTGATCGATCAATTTGGCGGGCCGGGAGAGGAGCAATTTCGCAGTGTGATGACAGTAGCCACCGGCTCCGGGGTATGCCTTACCGTCATGATCATAGCGATCTGTATGATCGAAAAGAGCACAAAGGCCCTTCGGACACTGCGGAAAAATGCAGGACAGCAATAAAAAAGACGCCTCCCTTCGGAGGCGTCTTTTTTATATTCAGTTAAACGTATCTCCGTGTATCTCGAACAGCTTGTCGATGCGCTCTTTGAGGGGGCGGTGCTGGGGCAGGGACAGATCCGGGTCAGCGGCCAGGACCGCGTTGGCCTCCTCCTGGGCCTGTTTCAGAACCCGCATATCGCCGGAAAGGTCCGCCACGTGCATCTCCGGCAGGCCGTGCTGCCGGGAGCCGAAGAAGTCGCCGGGACCCCGCAGGCGCAGGTCCTCTTCGGATATTTTAAAGCCATCGCTCGTCTTTGTCATGATGCCAAGCCGGGCCTTGGCATCTGGGGTGTCGGCGTCGGAGAACAGCACGCAGTAGCTCTTGTGCTGTCCACGGCCCACCCGGCCGCGAAGCTGATGGAGCTGGCTGAGACCGAAGCGGTCGGCGTTCTCCACGATCATCAGCGCCGCGTTGGGCACGTCCACGCCCACCTCGATCACGGTGGTGGACACGAGGATGTCATATCCGCCCGCGGCGAAGGCCGCCATCACAGCGTCCTTGTCCTTCGCCTTCATCTTTCCGTGGACACAGGCTACCCGCAGGTCGGGAAATACCTCCGTCTGCAGTGTTTTTGCCCACTTCTCAGCGCTCTTCACGCTGGGGGGCAGGTCCTCGTTCTCTTCCACCATGGGGCAGACGATGAATACCTGCCGGCCCTCGCCCACCAGCCGGCGCACGAACCGCCATATCCGCGCCCGCATATCCTCGCCAAGGGCGAAGGTGTCCACCTTCTGCCGCCCGGGAGGCAGCTCGTCCAGCACGGAGATGTCCAGGTCCCCGTAGATGATGAGAGCCAGCGTCCGGGGGATGGGGGTGGCGGACATGACCAACACATGGGGCCGTGCCCCCTTGCCGGCCAGGGCGCTTCGCTGCTCCACGCCGAAGCGGTGCTGCTCGTCGGTGATGACGAGGCCCAGGTCACGGAAGGCCACGCCCGCGCTGATGAGCGCATGGGTGCCCACGGCTGCCTGGGCGAGACCGGCCTGCAAAAGCTCGTTCACGTTCCGCTTCTCCGACGCCTTCATGGAGCCGGTCAGCTTTACCACATGCACGCCCAGCGACTCCAGCAGGGCCGTCAGGTTCTGATAGTGCTGTTCCGCCAGGATCTCCGTGGGGGCCATGAAGGCGGCCTGCTGGCCGTTTTGCACCGCCTGCCAGATGAGGGCCGCCGCCACCAGCGTCTTGCCGCTGCCCACGTCGCCCTGCAAAAGCCTGCTCATGGGCACGCCGGAGGCCATGTCGGCCAGCGCCTCGTTCACCGCCCGGACCTGGGCGTTTGTGGGCCGGTAGGGAAGGGCGGCCCAGAACGGGTCCATGGGGCGGGGCCGGATGGCGCGCCCAGGCTCCGCCGTGCGCTCCCGGCGCATGGCGCCCAGGGCCGCGGCCAGCACGAACAGCTCCTCGAATACCAGCCGCCGGCGGGCTTGCTCCAGGGCCTGGTCGTCCCGGGGGAAGTGGATGTTCTCATAGGCGTAGGGGGCCTGGGCCAGGTGCAGCCGCTCCGTGAGGGCGGGAGGCAGAGCGTCCGGCGCCTGGTCGGCGCAGAGGGCCAGGGCCTGAGCGATCAGGCCCATGAGGAATTTTTGCGTCACGCCTGCCTTCAGCCGGTAGATGGGCAGGATGCGGCCCGTGACCACGCCCTGGCGGTCGGCCCGCTCAAAGGCGGGGCTTGTCATGGTCCGGTAGCGGCCAAAGCTGTCCGGCCGGCCGTAAAAAACGTATTCATCCCCCGGCCGGAACTGGTCTTTCAGGTAGTTTTGGTTGAAAAAAGTGATGTCCAGCTCGCCGGTGTCATCCACGGCCTTGAGCTTCAGAAGCTCCATGCCCCTGCGGGCCCGCACGGCCCGGGGCGTGTCGGCCACCATGGCCTTCACGCACACCGGCCGGTCCGTGGGCGCGTCGGCGATGGCATAGAAATGCCGCCGGTCCTCATAGGCCCGGGGAAAATAGCCCAGAAGGTCCCCCAGGTCATGCACGCCCAGCTTTTCCAGGGCCTTGGCCCGTGTCTCGCCGACGCCCCTCAGTTCTCGGATGTTCCGCGTAAGATCGTTCATGGTCAGATGATACCACGTTTTCCCCCGAAAGACAATCGTGCGCCTTGCAGGGAGAGGGGGAATGTGGTAAAATTTCTGGCTGTGAATATGGTCTCCGCACTGCGGAAAGGGAGGATATATCTATGCTGAGATTCCCGGAGATGCCCTATGAGCGCCCGGACGTAGAGGCGCTGAAAAAGGAGCTGGCGGCCCTGACTGAACGGCTGAAGGCCGCGGAGAGCTACGAGGCGGCGAAGGCCGTCTTTCTGGAGCAGGAAAAGACGATGAAGCACGTGGACACCCTGGGCACGCTGGTGAGCATCCGCCACAGCATCGACACCCGGGACGCGTTCTACGACGCCGAGGAGACATTCTGGAACGGCGCCTGGCCGGAGCTGCAGGAGTACTCCCAGGCGTGGCTGGACGCCATGCTAGCTAGTCCCTTCCGCCCGGATTTCGAGGCGGAGTTCGGCGGGCCATACTTCTTGAATGCGGAGATCGCCCGCAAGACCTTCTCGCCGGACATCATCCCGGAGCTGCAAAAGGAGAACGACCTGACCCAGGCCTACGACAAGCTCATCGCCTCGGCCCGGATCCCCTTCGAGGGCGGAACCTATACCGTCAGCCAGATGGGGCCCTTCACCAACGACCCGGACGATGCCCGCCGCCTGGCCGCCTGGAAGGCGGTGGGGCAGTGGTATAAGGACAACCAGCCGGAGCTGGACCGCATCTACGACGAGCTGACCCATCTGCGGGACGCCATGGGCAAAAAGCTGGGCTACGAGGGCTACACCACCCTGGGCTATTACCGCATGGGCCGCAACTGCTACGGCAAAGAGGACGTGGAGAGGTTTCGGGCTGCGGTGGTGAAGTACCTGGTGCCCGTGGCGGACAGCATCTACAGGGCCCAGGCGGAGCGGCTGGGGGTAAAATATCCCCTCAGCTACGCGGACGCGGCGCTCCAGTTCCGCTCCGGCAACCCCAGGCCCCAGGGCACGGCCGACGACGTGCTGGCAGCGGGACGGAAGTTCTACGACGAGCTGAGCCCGGAGACCGGCGCGTTCTTCCGCATGATGCTGGACCAGGGACTCATGGACGTGCTGTCCACCGAGGGCAAGGCCGGGGGCGGCTACTGCACCTCTATCCAGGATTACGGCGTGCCCTTCATCTTCGCCAACTTCAACGGCACCCAGCACGACGTGGAGGTGGTCACCCACGAGGCGGGCCACGCCTTCGCCGACTGGATGAACCGGGACCGGGTGCCCGCTGAGTACGTCTGGCCCAGCATGGAGGCCTGCGAGGTCCACTCCATGAGCATGGAGTTCATGGCCTGGCCCTGGGCGGAGGATTTCTTCGGCCCCGACGCCCGGAAGTTCCGCTACAGCCACCTGGCCGGAGCGCTGACCTTCATCCCCTACGGGACGCTGGTCGACCACTTCCAGCACGAGGTATACGTCCGCCCGGACATGACCCCGGCGGAGCGGCACGCCTGCTGGAAGAAGCTGCAGGGGGTCTATATGCCTTGGATGCGCCTGGACGGGGAGATACCCTTCTTCGCCGACGGCGAGGCGTGGCAGCGGCAGCTGCATATATACGGCAGCCCCTTTTACTACATCGACTACTGCCTGGCCCAGACGGTATCCCTGCAGTTCTGGGCCCTGGGCCAGAAAGACAGGGGGGAGGCCTGGGAGAAATACATGGCCTACACCCGCCAGGGCGGCAGCCGGACCTTCACGGAGCTTTTGAAAAACGCGGGCCTGGACAGCCCCTTTGAGGAGAGCTGCCTGCGCCAGGTCTGCCAGACGGCCAAAACGTGGCTGGAGAACTACGATCTGGTCGGGATAAATTGAAACACAGCACTATGCCCTATGTCCTCCGAGGGAAGAATGGGCTTTATGGGCAATGTGCCATAAAGGGTGGAAACAGGGGGTTTTTCCTCGAACTTCCCTTGACATTGGTTTTTTAAGGTAATAAAATACGTGTATGCATACCATGCGGATTTTTGTCCACTGACGGTGGACACGAGGAAGGGGCCGGCCCCTTCCTGCCTGTATCAGAGATACAGGCAATAAGGCTTATGGACTTGGGCGGGCGCGCCCTGTTCATAGAAGTGTATTGTATGACGAAGGAGGTCAAACAATGAATAACGCAAAGAAGCTGCTCGCGCTTGTCCTGGCTGTGGTCATGTGCCTGGCTCTGGCGGTGCCTGCGTTCGCGGAGGGCGACGAGCTCGCGGCGGACGTGTACACGCTGGAGAACTTTGACGCGGCCGGATACGAGGACCTCTCCTATGAGGTCTATGACCAGGTCCTGGGTGACTTCGAGGCCGCCTATGAGGAAGCCAAGGCCGAAGTCGATCCCAGCACCCGTATGGGCATGATGGCCATCGCCGAGGCCAAGCTCCTCGAGGCCGGCATGGGCGTGCCCATGCAGAACAACACCACTGCCCAGGGTATCTCCCGTGTCATCCCCAGATCCGTTCCTTCCGTTGAGTGGGGCTATGACGAGACCTACCGCGGCTATAAGAACCTCCTGGTCGTGAACGAGCGTCCTCTGACTCCTGAGGAGCGCGCCGAGGCGACCGCTCTCTGGAAGGAAAAGGTCGGCACCGGCGAGTCCTATCAGGCGCTGCAGGATTGGGCCGCTGAGAAGGGCCTGACCATCGCCGACGAGATCGCCTTCACCTATACCGCTACCCCCCAGACCTGGGATACCCTGGCCTCCGCCCAGGCCACCAGCGGCGAGGTCCTGTCTCCCACCTGGGACGGCCTGCTGATCTACGACAACGAGAACGTCCAGGGTCCCGCCCTGGCCGAGAGCTATGAGGTGTCCGAGGACGGCCTGACCTACACCTTCCACATCCGTCCGGGCGTGAAGTGGGTCACCAGCCAGGGCACCGAGGTCGGCGAGGTCAAGGCTGACGACTGGGTGGCCGCGCTGCAGCACACCTGCGACACCCAGGCCGGTCTGGTAGACCTGCTGTACGGCACCATCGTGAACCTTGAGGAGTACGGCACCGGCGCCATCACCGACTTCAGCGAGGTCGGCGTGAAGGCTCTGGACGATTACACTCTGGAGTACACGCTGAATGTCAACGCCCCTTGGTTCCTGACTCTGATGGGCTACAGCGTCATGGCTCCTCTGAGCCGCGACTACTACACCTCTCAGGGCGGCAAGTTCGGCACTGAGTTTGACAGCGCCGCTTCCGATTACCTGTATGGCACCGATCCTGACCACATCGCTTACTGCGGTGCGTATCTGATCAGCAACTACACCTATCAGACACCATCGCCTACACCGCCAACCCCAGCTACTGGGATGCGGAGAACGTCCACAACAAGACCATCACCCGCCGCTTTGCCGACGGCACCGATCCTCTGTTCGTGTGGAACAACTTCATGGACGGCACCTTCTACAGCGCCACCGTTACCGCCCAGGCGCGGCCTCTGGCCGAGCAGGAGACCTCTGAGGTCGATCCTGAGAAGAACTATGTTGAGGCTTACGCGTACGTCAACCATGAGAGCGCTACCGCTATCATGAACTGGAACAACGTCAACCGTTACGCCCACTCCAACCTGTATAACGACCCCAGCGCCGTGGTGTCCACCAAGACCGTGGCCGACGCCGAGCGCACCAAAGCCGCTATGCTGAACCAGAACTTCCGTCTGGCCCTGGCCCTGTCCTATGACCGCTTCGCTTACATGAGCGTCATCTACGGCGAGGAGGACGCTTACGGCCAGATGATCAACTCCTACGTGCCCGGCAACTTCGTCAACGCGGCCAGTGATTTCACCGTCACCATCGGCGGCGAGGACGTGTCCTTCCCGGCCGGCACCTACTATGGCCAGGTCCTGCAGGCCGCCATCGAGGCCGACGGCTATCCCATGAAGGTCTGGGATCCCGCGGGCGCTGACGGCGTGGGCTCCAGCTTCGGCTTCGACGGCTGGTACAACGCCGAGGCCGCCGGCGAGTATCTGGACAAGGCCATCGAGGAGCTGGCCGCCGAGGGCGTGGAGATCTCCGAGGAGAACCCCATCTACCTCGATATGCCTTACTCCGACTATGACACCGATGTGTCCGCTGCCCAGCAGGCTGTGAAGCAGTCCTATGACGCCATCTTTGGCGGCAAGGTGATCGTGAACCTGGTGGCTACCGGCGATCAGGACACCGAGCTGGACGCCAACTACAACCCCCTGGACGGCTACATGATGAACTATGACCTGGGCGGCACCACCGGCTGGGGCCCTGACTACGGCGACGCCCAGACCTATCTGGACACCGTCATCCCCTATGGCTATGAGACCATCGCCTGGGGCCTGTTCTAAGATATTCTGAACCCTTCTTAAAACTCGCAGGGGGGCGGGGTCATCCCGCCCCCTTGTTCCAAATCTGAACGCTTTTGTTCAGGCATACCCCAAAGAGCCGCCGGCGGAAGCAGGCGGCAAAAATCCAAGCAGAGAGCTGGGTGATCAATGGGCAAATACGTATTAAAACGACTGCTGCACGCGTTGTTCTCCATCGTGATGGTCGTGCTGATCGTCATGATCCTGGTGTACGGGCTGATGGACCGGATGAAGGTATTCAAGACGGATGGCCAGTACCAGAAGCAGGCGAACAACCAGCGTATCACATATATGCACCAGAAGTGGGAGGAGTACGGCTATCTGGACTATGTGCCCTATGCCGACTACCTCATCGCGCTCCGTGATTCCGGCGAGATCGACGAGGAGACCCGTGCCAAGGCGGTGAACATCGGCCAGAAAAAGGACGGCAGCGACGATCCCGCGGAAGTGGCGGAGTATGTGCAGAAATTCACCGACTACTACACGGGCAAGGGTTATGAGGTGACCCGTCTGGGCGCCGTCGTATCCCGCGGCAGGCTGGCCACAGGCGGCGCGCAGGCCCTGTTCGCCTTCAAGGACCGGTCGGTTCTCCAGCGGCTGTGGGACTACTTCACAGGCATCCTGGAGATCGACAACATCCACAAGGTGCCGGAGAGCGCGGACATAGGGGAAAGGGGGCTCACCTTCACCTGGTTCGATCCGCTGAAGAACCCGGAGGGAGCGGAGAAGAAGGTGTTCTCGCCGGCCATCATCGGCAACGGCACCACCCACAAATACCTGCTATATTTCGACAGCTCCTTCCCGTTCCTCCATCAGAATTTCGTCAACATCCATCTGGGCACATCCTATTCCGTGTCCCGGGGCGTGGAGGTATTCACCAGCATGACCCAGGCCCAGGGCGCCTACAGCCAGCGGATGGTGACCTACCCCACGGGCCTGGCTGAGAACAGCGCGGACAATCTGCACACGGCCGTGTATGTGGGGGGCTCCAAGGACGCCAACGTGATGTACCAGCAGCGGTACACCGACGACTACACCAACGTGCAGACCTACCGCAACAACATGTCCCGTATGGGCTATTCTTTCGTGATCGGCATCATCTCCACCATCATGGCCTATCTTCTGGGCCTGCCCATCGGTGTGCTGATGGCCCGGTACAAGGAGGGCCTGATGGACAAGATCGGCACGGTGTACATCATGTTCATCTCCGCCGTGCCCAGTCTGGCCTACATCTTCATCTTCAAGGGCGTGGGCCGGGCCATAGGATTGCCGTGGACCTTTGACATGGACAATGTGACGAAGACCATGTACATCCTGCCCATCGTGTCCCTGGCGCTGCCTGAGGTGGCCAGTCTGATGAAGTGGATGCGCCGGTACATGATCGACCAGATGAACTCCGATTACGTGAAGTTTGCCCGGTCCACCGGCATGAGCGAGACCAACATCTTCTTCAAGCACGTGATGAAGGTCTCCGCCATCCCCATCATCCA
>CANRMG010000057.1 GCA_947631675.1 uncultured Oscillospiraceae bacterium | reverse complement strand
GGAGTGCCACACCACGCTGCTCATCAAGTCCATGCTGGACTTCTGCTCCAGCACATGCCTGGCCGTGACCTACGGCGCGTCGGTGCTGGCCTCGGCGGTCTTCGTGCTGGTGTTCCAGGGGGCCCTGGTGGCCCTGGCCGCCTTCATCCAGCCCTTTCTGGGGCCATCGGCGTCATGCCCGTGATGAACTGTGTGGGCTCCATGATCCTGCTGGCCATCGCATTGAATCTGCTGGGCATCAAGAAGCTGAAGACCGCGGACTACCTGCCGGCGCTGTTTTTGCCCATCCTCATCTGCTGGGTCCTCACCGCCTGCGGCGCGGCCGTATAAAGAAAAAACGCCCCGGCTCTCACGAGCCGGGGCGCCGCGTTTTCGCTCACTTTGCCGCCATGTAGGTATTCTTCCGGGCCACATAGCCCTCGGCGTTGGCCAGGTTCCCCTCCTTCTGAGCGGTGGCGCCGGTCTTCACCACCTTCGCCGGGACGCCCACAGCCAGGGAGTAGGGCGGGATCACGCCGTTCTGCTTGATGACGGCCCCGGCGCCCACCACAGCGTACTCGCCGATCTGCGCGTCGTTCAGGACCACCGCGCCCATGCCGATGAGGGCGCCGTCGTCCACCTTCCCGCAGTGGACCACCGCGTTGTGGCCGATGGTCACGTTCTCCCCCACGGTCAGGCTGGAGCCCGGGTCCACATGGAGAGTGGCATTGTCCTGCACGTTGCTGCCCCGGCCGATGACGATGGGGCCGTTGTCCCCCCGGATCACCGCGCCGAACCAGACGGAGGCGTCCGCCTCCACGGTCACGTCCCCGATGATGGTGGCGTTGTCCGCCACGAAGGCGGTCTTATCGACTACGGGCGTCTTGCCCTTCACTGTAATGATCATAGCTTCATCCCTCTTGCTTTTCACGCGCCGGGCGCGTATAGTATAGGGAAATTATACTGTTTTTACCGGTTCATGTCAACCGCGGAAGGAGCCTCCATGTCCTGGATCCAATACCTCATCGTCTGCCCGCTGGTGTTTCTGGGCGGCTTCGTGGACGCCATCGCCGGCGGCGGCGGGCTCATCTCCCTGCCCGCCTACCTGATCGCCGGGCTGCCGGTGCACATGAGCATCGGCACCAACAAGATAAGCTCCGCCATGGGCACCACCCTCACCACCTGGAAGTTCTGGAAGGCCGGGTACATAAAGCCGAAACTGTGCGTTCTCTGCGCCGTGTTTGCCCTCATAGGCTCCGCGGGCGGGGCCAATCTGGCGCTGCTGGTGTCGGATAGGGTGTTCAAGATCATCCTCCTGTTCGTGCTGCCCCTGACGGCGCTGTATGTGTTCAAGAGCAAGGCCATGGACACCGCCGGGAAAGACCCGCTCCCGGCAGGGAAGACCACCGCCATCGCCTGCGCCCTGGCTCTGGTCATCGGCGTATACGACGGCTTTTACGGCCCCGGCACGGGCACTTTTTTGCTGCTGCTGCTCACGGGCCTTGCCCACATGAGCCTCAACGACGCCGCCGGCACCACCAAGGTCATCAACCTCTCCACCAACATCGCCGCCCTGGTGACGTACCTTGTCAACGGCCAGGTGTGGCTGCCCCTGGGCCTCACGGCGGGCCTTTTCGGCATCGCGGGCAATTACATGGGCGCCCGCAGCTTCGTCTCCAAGGGCTCGAAGATCGTAAAGCCCCTCATCGCCCTGGTCCTGGCCATCTTCTTCGTCCGGGTGGTCTACGAGACGTTCTTCTGAAAACACGCACTTATAATCAAGCCTCCCTCTGACGAGGGAGGCTTTTTGCCTGCCCGACGGGCGGTGAGAACCGGCAATGTGCCGAATGCGGTTGGTGAGCGAAGCGAACTTTAGCAGTAGGCATACTGTCGGGCGAGGCCGCCTTGGCACCGCGCAGAAGCCGCGCGTCAAGTCCTCCCCTGTGCAAGGGGAGGTCTTTTTCATGCCGTCACGAAACCGATACGAAACAATTGCTTCCCCATGGATTTACTGCGGCGCGGATGTGTGCTATAATGGCCTCGCCACACAAGCTGAATAATACTTCGTACATTGGGATACGTTCATCTAGCAAGAACGTATCTCCCGTTTCGTATCCCAGTGTACGAGCGTGAGGCTTGTGTGGCAACAAGTGGAGCTATGCGTTTTTGTAGGGCGTGTGGCTTCGGTCACACGCCTTTTTTGATGCAGGTGGATGGTCATGGAATACGAGGCGGAGATCATGGAAGTGGCGGCCCGCGGTCTGTACTATGAGACAGCGCGGGCGCTTGGTATGCCCGATGACGCACTGCGCTATGATCAGACGGTCATATGGGTCCATGGCGGCAGCCTCTACGTCATGACCAGCGAGAAGGAGTATGTCGGCCTGTATACCCGCCCGGACATCGTTGCCGCTGTCATGGCCGAGGACAGCACAGAGGTCATATCGCCGCCCGTCTACCGGGTGATACCCGTGGCCGACATCGACGGCGTCAGACAGGAGGACGGCAGCACGCGGCTGTTCTTCCACGTCGGCAAAACTCCGCGGTCTTCCCTTTTCTTCGGCCTGGAGGCGTATGACTATTTGACCCGGCACGTCTTGGCGCCCGAACAGCCAGGATGATTTATAGGAACAGCGAGCGCCCCATCCCTCACAGGGATGGGGCTTCCTCTTGTTCTCAGTTACTCTTTCGTGGCATTCACCTGGGCCGAAACACCGCCTACGAGAACCACCAGCCGAAAAGCGGCGACAGCGGTATCATAAAAGCCGAAAAGATCATGGAAGATACGGAGATCAGCGTGGCCCGCTGGGCGGAGGGGAATCGGTCATTCAGTCTCTTGTCGCTGACCAGCTGAAGGCTATCGTCCAGAAGCCCTGCCAGCAGGCCGGAAGCCATCAGCACCGGCAGACACGTCCCCCGTGCCGCCAAGGCGCAGAGCAAAACGCCTGCCCCGGTGAAGGTCACTGCCTTTGGGTAGGAAAGGCGGTCCAGTCTGCCTGTCAGCAGTCCTGCCAGGCCACCGCCTAAACCCAGTACAAACAACGCTGGTCCCAGCAGCGCTTGGACCGTTACCGCCGCTTCTACCTTCTCTTGCAGATAAAACCCCGTCAGTGTTGCGCATACACCCACCAAGGAGTTGAGCACCATGATACGGACGGCTGCGGCATCCGACCTGAGGAGTGCCCAGGCTCCCTTGACTGTCTCCGAAAGAGCCGCGGGCAGCGTCCGCAGCGTTATCACAGGGGCGTCCCGCTCCGGTTCTGTGATGGTCAGTGCAGCCGCCAAACCGACGAGGCCGATCCCCGTGTCCAACAGGTACGCTCTCCGCTGACCCAAGAGCACCGTAGCCCCTGCCAGCAGCATAGCGCCGCCGCTGCTGAAACGGTATACCCCGTGCTGCAGGGAGGAAAATTTCAAATAGCCCGCCCCCTGCCCCGCTTGCAGCATGGATTCATAGGTGATGGCCTCCCGCGTGCCGGACTCCAGGTTATACCCAAAGGCGGAAACAGCCAGAGACAGGCATACCTCGGCCATCCCCCGGGAGGCTGCCATCAGCAGGGCGGAGAGAACAAACATCACGTGGCTGGCTATCAGGGTCCGCTTCCGACCCAGCACGTCCGCCAGAAGTCCCGAAGGCAGTTCACAGCACAGGCTCACGGCATGGAACACCGCCTCCGCAAAGCCGATCTCCACCAGGGAGAACCCCCGCAGCGCCAGCAGCAGGACCCACACGCTTCCCGCCGGGCGGAAGCCTACCGACCATTCCCGTATCAGAAGGGCCCGTTTTTGTCTGGAAATAGAAAACTGTTTTTTATTTTTGGGCATAAAAATAGCGCCATCCTTTCTTTTTTCATCATAAGAAAAGGATCGGCGCGGCCGTTTACTGTGACCCGCAGTCACCGAAAAAAGGGCGCACTGATCCTGTGGATGGCCATATCATAGGCAAGATAACGTAGAACGGAGCCGTTTATCCAACGCATCGCTGCACCCTCCTTTCATAAGTCGATGCAAGTATAGCATGAGCAAATATGGAATTTCAAGCGGATTTTTATGCCGTCACGGCCTGCCTCCCGACCGCGTTATTCCTTACGGGCGGAGAAAGTTAATGAGTCCTTAAACTTCGTTAAACTTTTCTTAAAACACTTGATGCCGGATGTATGCAGGCCCCCGCTATGATAAGGCCATCAAGAGAAAAGGAGGCTTCAAACCATGCGCTTTGCAAACGATGAAACATCCATACGCCTCTACACCGAATTTCTCTCCCGCCACCCCCGCTGCAACTTTCAGCAGTCCCCGGAGTGGGCCCGGGTCAAATCCAACTGGAAAAACGAGATCGTCCTGGCGGAGGACGCCCAGGGCAATATCATAGGCGGCCTGTCCATCCTCATTCGGAAGATTCCCCTGTTCGGGAACCTTATGTACAGCGCCCGGGGCCCGGTGTGCGACCCGGACGACGCCGATGCCCTGCGTCAGCTCATAGAGGGCGCGGAGCTGCTGGCCTGGAAGTACAAAGCTATGGCCCTGCGGATGGAGCCGGACGTGGAGCAGTCCGACGAGACCTTCCGGTCCATCGTTGAGGACCTGGGCTGCCGCATCCGCACGCCGAAGGACGCCCGGGACGTGATACAGCCCCGGCAGGTGTTCCGCCTGGACATCAAGGGCAAGACGGAGGCGGACGTGCTGGCCGGGTTCCACCCCAAGCTGCGCTACAATATCCGCCTGGCGGAACGCCGGGGCGTGGTGGTCCGGGAGGGATCCCGGCGAGACCTGGAGACGTTCTCCGCCCTCATGGAGGAGACCGCCCGGCGGGACGGCTTTCTGGCAAGGCCCCTTTCCTACTTCCAGCGGGTGTGGGACGAGCTGGGCCCGGAGCACACCACCCTGCTTCTGGCCTTCCACGAGGGCCGGCCCATCGCCGGGGCCATGCCCATCTTCTACGGCAACAAGACCTGGTACGCCTTCGGCGCCAGCGCGACGATGCACCGCAACCTCATGCCCTGTCCCCTTCTCCAGTGGGAGATGATAAAGCTGGCCCTGGCCCGGGGCGATGAGGTATACGACCTGCGGGGCGTGCTGGAGGTCACGGAGGAGCACGCGCCCAACAATGGGCTGTATCTCTTCAAGCGCCGCTTCGGCGGCCAGCTCCGCCAGTTCATCGGGGAGGTCTATGTCCCCTACCGGCCGCTGGTATACCGGCTCTACCGCCTGACGGAGCGCGCGTTCATGGCCGCCCGGAGCAGGGCCGTCTCCCTTCGCCGCAGCCGGCACGCCGCGCCCGCTCCCCAGGAGCAGGAGCCTCTGGCCCTGCCTGCGCCCGCACCTGCCCCCGTGGGGCAGTGAATATACATCTTCTGCGTTCATGATCCTCTCTTTTGTCCTCCCCCTCAGCGCGGCGGCGGAGACCGGCCTATGCCGGCTCCGCCGTTTTGCGTTTTCCCGCCGCAAAACGATTGACAAGCGGCGGTTTTGGTTATATAATGCCACCATCCGATTTAAAGGAGCAGAGAAAATGGCACGTTTCTTCGGCACCTACTTTTATTCCTATTACTTTTCCACAAAGTAATAGCGTTTGGTGCTGCAAAAAAAGCCATTGACCCCGTAAACCACAAAGCTGTGCGGCACTCAGAGCCGCACAGCTTTTTTTGTAAAGGAGTCCGAACCATGATCACCGTTCTGAAACCCAACACCACCCCCGAGCAGCGGGACCACCTCATCCACTGGCTGGAGGGCCAGTCCGTCCAGGTCCACATATCCGAGGGCAGCGAGTACACCATCCTGGGCCTGGTGGGCGACACCAGCCACATCGACATGGAGCTGCTGCAGAGCCTGGAGATCGTACAGTCCGTGAAGCGGGTCAGCGAGCCGTTCAAAAAGTGCAACCGGAAATTCCACCCAGACGACTCGGTCATCGACGCCGGCGGCGTGAAGATCGGCGGCGGCCACTTCGCCGTCATCGCCGGGCCCTGCTCCGTGGAGACCCGGGAGCAGATCATCGGCATCGCCGAGTCGGTGAAGGCCAGCGGCGCGAAGCTGCTGCGGGGCGGCGCGTTCAAGCCCCGGACCAGCCCCTACGACTTCCAGGGCCTGCACGCCACGGGGCTGGAGCTTCTCAGCGAGGCGAAGAAGGCCACGGGACTGCCCATCGTGTCGGAGATCATGGACATCCGGGACCTGGAGCTGTTCGAGGACGTGGACGTGCTGCAGGTGGGCGCCCGGAACATGCAGAACTTCGAGCTTCTGAAGGGCCTGGGCCGCACCAACAAGACCATCCTTCTCAAGCGGGGCCTGGCCAACACCAATAAAGAGCTTCTCATGTCCGCCGAGTACATCATGGCCGGCGGCAACGAGAACGTCATCCTCTGCGAGCGGGGCATCCGCACCTACGAGACCTATACCCGCAACACCCTGGACCTTTCCTGCGTGCCGGTGCTGCACGAGCTGAGCCACCTGCCTGTGGTGGTGGATCCCAGCCACGCCACCGGCCACTCCAGTCTGGTTCCCTCCATGGCCCTGGCCGCCGCGGCCGCCGGCGCGGACGGCATCATGGTGGAGGTCCACAACGATCCGCTCCACGCCCTGTGCGACGGAGCCCAGAGCCTGACCCCCGCCCAGTTCAACGAGCTGATGGGCCAGATGAAGCGCATCCTTGAGGTGGTCCGGGGATGACGGTCGGTATCATTGGGCTTGGCCTCATCGGCGGGTCGCTGGCCAAGGCATACAAGCGGGACCCGTCCGTCACCGTCCTGGGCTGGAACCGCACCCGGTCCACCACGGAATTTGCCATGCTGGCTGGGGACATCGACGGGGAGCTGACCGCCGAGAGGCTCGCAGAATGCGATCTGGTGCTCATCGCCCTGTACCCCCAGGCCGCCATGGATTACCTGCGGGACCACGCGGACGACTTCTCCAAGACAGGCATCGTCATGGACTGCTCCGGCGTGAAGCGGGAGGTATGCGCCTTCGCGTTTCCTCTCGCGGCGGAGCATGGCTTCACCTTCGTGGGCGGCCACCCCATGGCGGGCACCCAGTACTCCGGCTACAAATACGCCCGGGCCAATCTCTATGACGGCGCGCCCATGGTCGTCGTGCCCCCCATATTCGACGACGCGGCCTTCCTCCAGCGGGTGAAGGACCTGCTGACCCCCGCCGGCTTCGGCTACGTGTCCGTCACTACCGCCGAGGACCACGACGAGATGATCGCCTTCACCTCCCAGCTTTGCCACGTGGTGTCCAACGCCTACATCAAGAGCCCCGCCGCCCGCCGGCACAAGGGCTTTTCCGCCGGCAGCTACAAGGACCTGACCCGTGTGGCGTGGCTCAATCCCGGCATGTGGAGCGAGCTCATCCTGGACAACCGGGACAACATGCTCTCGGAGATGGATCACCTCATCGCCAGCCTCTCCGCCTACCGGGATGCCATCGCCGACAACGATCACGACGCCCTGCAGGCCCTTCTGGAGGAGGGCAAGCGGCGCAAGGAGGAGATCGACGGATGAACACGGTCCATGTGCCCGTATCGGCCCCCTATGACGTGGACATCGGCCCCGGCCTGCTGGCAGGGCTGGGGGAAAAGGTACGCTCCCTCTGCCCCAAGGCCAGCCGGTATCTGCTGGTGACAGACGACGCGGTGGGCCCACTCTGGGCCCAAAAGGCCCTGGACAGCCTTGCCGCCGCGGGCCTCGCCGGCGCGGTCTATACCCTCCCCCACGGGGAGGCCAGCAAGACGGCGGACAGCCTTATGAAGGTCCTGAACTTCGCCGCCGCGGAGCATATGACCCGCGGCGACGTGTTCCTCGCCCTGGGGGGCGGCATGGTGGGGGACCTTACCGGTCTCGCCGCCGCCACCTACATGCGGGGCGTGGCCTACATCCAGATCCCCACCACCCTGCTGGCGGCCATCGACTCCTCCGTGGGCGGCAAGACCGCGGTGGACCTGCCCGCGGGAAAGAACCTGATGGGCGCCTTCTGGCAGCCCAAATACGTCCTGTGCGACACGGATGCCCTCTCTACCCTGCCCGACGCCGCCTTTACCTCCGGCTGCGCCGAGGTCATCAAGACCGCGGTGCTCTTCGACCCGGTGCTCTTCGACCTCCTTGCCCGGGACGGGAAGGCCTTCGACCGGGAGGATGTGATCGCCCGGTGCGTGGGCCACAAGCGGGACGTTGTGGCCGAGGACGAGCGGGACACCGGCCGCCGGGCCCTTCTCAATCTGGGCCACACCCTGGGCCACGCGGTGGAGGCGGAGAGCGATTTCGCCCTCTCCCACGGCCAGAGCGTGGCCATCGGCATGGCCGTGGTCTGCCGGGCCGCGGCGGCAAGGGGCCTGTGCGGCCCCGACGTGCCCTACCGGGTGGACGCCATTCTGGACGAGTTCGGTCTGCCCGCTCATACGGACATCCCCCTGGACGCGCTGATGGAGCGGATGCTGTCGGACAAAAAGCGGGCAGGCGGGACCATCAACCTCATCGTGCCGGAGTGGATCGGCTCTTGCGCCATCCTGCCCATGGGCACGGACGAGGTATACGATTTTATGAAGGAGGGGCTTTGATATGACCGCCGTCATCCACCCCTCCGCCCTGGCCGGGACCATCCCGGCCATCGCCTCCAAGAGCCAGGCCCACCGGATGCTCATCTGCGCGGCCCTGGCGGACAGGCCCACCCGTATCGCCTGCCCCACCCTCTCCGCAGACATCACCGCCACGGCGGACTGCCTGCGGGCCCTGGGGGCGGATATTACCTATGAGGACGGCGTGTTCTCCGTGCGGCCCATCGGGACCGTCCCCGCCCATCCCCTGCTGGACTGCGGCGAGAGCGGCTCCACGCTGCGCTTTCTGCTGCCCGTGGTATGCGCCCTGGGCGCGGAGGCCACCATAAAAATGCACGGCCGGCTCCCCCAGCGGCCCCTGTCCCCTCTGTGGGAGGAGCTGGAGCGCCACGGAGCGGAGCCCTCCCGCCCCACGGATGACACCATTGCCGTGGCCGGGACCCTGTCGGCGGGGGACTACACCATCGCCGCCAACGTCTCCTCCCAGTTCATCAGCGGGCTGCTGTTCGCCCTGCCCCTGCTGGGCAGCGACAGCACCATCGCCCTCACCGGAAAGCTGGAGTCCGCCTCCTACCTGACCATGACGGTGAAGGCCCTGGCCCTGTTCGGCGTGGACTGCCCCCTGCATGAGGATACCTTCGCCGTCCCCGGCGGCCGGGCCCTCGCCTCTCCGGGCGACGCCTGGGTGGAGGGGGACTGGTCCAACGCCGCCTTCTGGGTGGCGGCCGACCATATCTGCGGCGGGACCCTCACCGTCACCGGCCTGGACCCGGATTCCCCCCAGGGGGACCGGGCAGTGGTGGAGCTTGCGAGCCGCATCGCCGCGGGGAGCGCGGTCATAGACTGCCAGGACGTGCCGGACCTGGTGCCGGTGCTGAGCGTGCTGGCCGCCGTATCGCCGGGGGTGACCCGGTTTGAAAACGCCGGCCGGCTTCGCATCAAGGAGAGCGACCGCCTCGCCACCACGGCAGGGCTCATCCGAGCCCTGGGCGGCAATGTTGAGGAGCTTCCCGAGGGCCTTGTGGTCACCGGCAAAGAACGCCTCGCCGGCGGCGAGGTGGACAGTGCCAACGACCACCGCATCGCCATGAGCGCCGCCGTGGCAGCCCTCAAGAGCGACGGGCCCGTGATCCTGCACGGGGCCCAGGCCGTGAACAAATCCTATCCCGCCTTCTGGGCCGACTACAACGCCCTGGGCGGCAAAGCCATATTGGAGGACGAGCCATGAGCAACAGCTTCGGAGAGCGCTACCGCTTCACCATCTTCGGCCAGTCTCACGCCCCCGCCATCGGCGTGACCATCGAGGGCCTGCCTGTGGGCTTCAGCCCCGACATGGAGACCCTGCAGACCTTTCTGGACCGCCGGGCCCCGGGCAGCGGGAAGTACACCACCACCCGCAGGGAGGCCGACCGGCCGGAATTTGTCTCCGGCCTGGTGGACGGCCACACCTGCGGCGCGCCCGTGACCGCCATCATCCGCAACACCAACACCCGCTCGGAGGACTATGATAACCTCTACCGGGTGCCCCGGCCGGGCCACGCGGACTTCGCCGCGGCGGTAAAATACGGCCTTGCCCGGGACGTGGCCGGGGGCGGCCAGTTCTCCGGCCGGCTCAC
>CANRMG010000056.1 GCA_947631675.1 uncultured Oscillospiraceae bacterium | reverse complement strand
TTCAAGCTCCCTATTATTGAGGGAGATATGGAATTGAGTTTGGACAATGATGAACATGTCGAGACGGTTGTTCAACTGTACCACCAATAGCCGGCTGAGTATTTACAGACACCCTGAATAGACCCACGGACAGCGAATGACCCAAAAACAAAAAAACGCGGCCCCGTCCTCTGAGAGGGCGGGGCCGCTCATATTGTCTTTTTACTCCTTTGCGTTATAGGCCGCTTTCATGCACTTATAGGTCATATAGCAGTCGAACTTGCCCGTGGTCTCGAAGGGCGAGTGCATGCTGAGCACGGGCACGCCCGCGTCGATGGTGTCGATGTCCCGGTCCGCCATGTAGAGCGCCACCGTGCCGCCGCCGCCCTGGTCCACCTTGCCCAGCTCGCACATCTGCCAGGTGACGGAGGCGTCGTCGCACAGCCGCCGCAAGTAGCCCACAAGCTCCGCGGAGGCGTCGCTGGCGCCGGACTTTCCACGGGAGCCTGTATACTTGCAGAAAGCCACGCCATAGTTGAGGCGGGAGGCATTCTGCTTCTCGCTGACCTCGGGATACATGGGGTCCAGAGCTGCCGTCACGTCCGCGGAGATGCAGAAGCTGTTGGAAAAGCTCTCCTGCACCGAGCACATGCCGCCGCAGAGCTTTTCCACGAACCGCTCAAAGGCCCGGCTCTGCATGCCGGACACGCCCATGGAGCCGATCTCCTCCTTGTCCGCCAGGATGCACACCGCCGTGCGCTCCGGCGCCTCGGTCTCCAATATGGCCGCCAGCTCCGCGTAGGCGCAGACCCGGTCGTCCTGGCCGTAGCCGCCGATCATGCTCCGGTCGAGCCCCAGCTCCCGGACCTCGAAGGCGGGCACCGCCTCCAGCTCCGCGGAGATAAGGTCCGCCTCGGTGATGCCGTAGCGGTCGTTGAGAAGGCTCATAATGGCCAGTTTCACCCGGTCGGACCCCTCCCCGGCGTAGGGCACGCTGCCCGCCAGGATGCAGAGCTTCTCGCCCTCCACCCCCTTGGCCAGTGTCTTCTGCATCTGGTCCTGGGCCAGGTGGGGCAGCAGGTCCGTGATGACGAACTGGGGGTCGTCCGGCTCCCGGCCGATGACCACCTCCACGGTGGAGCCGTCCTTCATGGCCACCACGCCGTGAAGCTCCAGGGGGATGGCCGTCCACTGGTATTTCTTGACGCCGCCGTAATAGTGGGTGCGGAAATACCCCATCTCCGAATCCTCGAACAGCGGCGCCTGCTTCAGGTCCAGCCTGGGCGCGTCCACATGGGCTGCCGCCACCACGGCCCCGGCGCTCATGGGCTTTTTCCCGCCCACGGCCAGCAGCAGGGCCTTGCCCCGGTTGTTCCAATATACCTTCTGGTCCGGCGCGATGGGGCCCTCCAGCGCCTCCAAGCTTACGAAGCCCGCCTTCTCGGCCAGCTTCACGGCCTCCCTCACCGCCTCCCGCTCGGTGCGGGCGGCGGAAAGATAGCTCATATAGCCCCGGCAGTAGTCCTCCAGGGCCGTCCGCTCCTGGGTGGGCAGGGTATCGTAGCCATTCTTCCGCTGGTCGAACAGCGCCTTTTTCATCTCATCCATTCTGGTCATGCCTCCAATATCTTTTTGAATAGTTCGTCGCAGGCCCGCCGGAAGTTCTCCCGGCTGCCGTCGTTGTGCAAAATATAGTCGCAGTGCGCCTCGAAAAAGCTGTCCGGCTTTTGGGCCCGGATGCGCTTGAGGGCGTAGTCCATGCTGACGCCCTCCCGTGCCACCAGCCGGGCCGCCCGCACCTCCGCAGGGGCCAGTACCCCTACCAGCGTGTCCAGGCGGCTGGCCGCCTCCGTGCCGATGAGGTTGATGGCGTCGATGGCTGCATACCGCCCGCCAAAGGCAGCGAATTGGGCCAGGCGCTCGTCCAGCTCCTCCACCACATGGTGGATGGTGATGCGGTCCAGGTCCGCCAGGGCGGCGGGGTCTGAAAACACCACCGTGCCCAGCTTTTTTCTCTGCAATACGCCGTCCTCCACCGCGCCGGGGAACCGGGCGGCGATGGCGTCCAGCATGGGGCCGCCCTGCTGACACAGCTCGTGGTATACCTCATCCGCGTCCAGCACCAGCGCGCCCATCTCCCTGAGACTATCCAGGGCCGTGGTCTTGCCCGCCCCGGTGCCGCCGGTGATGCCCACCACCGTGAGGCTCTTCACCAGCGCCCGGCGGATGTCCGCCTCGGGCAGGGCCCCTTGGCGCAGTATGCGGCAGGGGCTCACGGACAGGTCGATGATGGTGCTCTCGGTGCCGATGCCGCAGGGCCCGCCGTCTATGACCGCCTCGATCCTGCCGTCAAAATAGGCCAGCACGTCCTCCGCGGTCTTGGGGCTTGGCGCCCCGGAGGGGTTGGCAGAGGGGGCCGCCAGGGGCAGGCCCGTCTGCCGCAGCAATTCCAGCGTTTTGGGCGAATCCGGGCACCGAAGCCCCACTGTGGTCCCACCAGCCAATACAATAGCGGGTATTTCCGGCACTGCTTCCACCACTATGGTCAGCGGCCCGGGCCAGAAGGCCTCCGCCAGGACGCGGGCTCCCCGGGGCACATTTCGGCCATACCGGTCCAGGGCCTCAGGCCCCGGCACCATCAGGCTCAGGGGCTTCACCGCGGGCCGGCCCTTCACTTCATATATCCGCTCCACGGCGGCGGCGTCCATGCCGTTTCCCGCCAGGCCGTACACCGTCTCCGTGGGCACGGCCGTGAGGCCCCCGGCGCGGATGATCTCTGCCGCCCGGACAATGTCTGACGTTATACGCTCCGTCTTCACCTCTGGTCCTCCTGCCGCAGCTTTTCCGCCTGGTCGGCGGTGACCAGGGCGTCGATGAGCTCATCCAGGTCCCCGTTCATCACCGCGTCTATCTTATACAGCGTCAGGCCGATGCGGTGGTCCGTGACCCGGCCCTGGGGGAAGTTATAGGTGCGGATGCGCTCGTTGCGCATGCCGGTCCCCACTTGGCTGCGGCGCTCGTCCGCCCGCTCCGCGGCCTTCTTGTCCCGCTCCGCCTGGGCCAGGCGGGAGGCCAGGATGGAAAGGGCCCGATTCTTGTTTTTATATTGGCTGCGCTCGTCCTGGCACTCCACCACCGTGCCGGTGGGGATGTGGGTGACCCGGATGGCACTGGAGGTCTTGTTCACCTTCTGGCCCCCGGCCCCGGAGGAGCGGAACACGTCGATGCGCACCTCGTTCATATCCAGCGCATACTCCGCCTCGTCCGCCTCCGGCAGCACCGCCACCGTGACCGTGGAGGTATGGACCCGGCCCTGGGTCTCCGTTTCCGGCACCCGCTGGACCCGGTGAACGCCGCTTTCAAACTTGAAGCGGGAATACGCCCCCTCGCCCTCCACGATGAAGCTGATCTCCTTGATGCCGCCCAGGTCTGTCTCGTTGATGTTGGCGATGGACACGGCCCAGCCCCGGTTCTCGGCGTACATGCTGTACATCCGGTAGAGGCTGGCGGCGAACAGGGCCGACTCCTCGCCCCCCACGCCGCCGCGTATCTCCACGATGACGTTTTTCTCGTCGTTGGGGTCCCGGGGCAGCAGCAGTGTTTTGAGCGCCAGCTCCGCCCCGGGCAGGGCCTCTTTCGCGGCCTCCAGCTCCTCCCGGGCCAGGGCCTGCAGCTCGGGGTCCGCCTCAGAGAGCATCTCCTCCGCTCCGGCCATGTCGGCCCGCAGGCGCTTTACCTCCCGCCAGGCCTCCACCACCGGCTCCAGGTCCTTCCGCTCCTTGGCCAGGGCCGCATACAGCCCCTGCTCGCCGTATGTCTCCGGGTCCTCCATCCGGGCGGAGAGCTTTTCGTATTTTTCCTCGATGAGGGTCAGTTTATCGTCCATTTGTCGTCATATCGTCACCGGACTGGCCCGCCAGTCGGAGCCGCCGGTGCGCTCCTCCGCCGCCTCATAGCCCAGCACGTAAAAATCCCGGGCCGCGGCGTTGAGGGCGAATATCTCCCCCGCCGGGGCGGGCAGTTCCTTCACGGCGGCGGGCTTATTCAAAATAGGCACCCGGGTCTTGCCGTCCATCTCCCGCACCAGGTCCCGGCCCCGCCCAGTGGAGGCCAATACCCTGGCATAGGGGGGCGTGCCGCCCATCATGTCCGCCCGCACACCCAGCGCGGCGCACATCACCATCCGGCGCAGCCGGCTCAGAGGATAGCGCTTCGTCTTTACCGCCGCCAGGACAGAGAGCAGGCTCCCCTCGTCCCGGACGGCCTTATAGAGACGATTCTCCAGGCCCTCCGTGGCGTCGGGCAGGGCAGCGAAGTCCTCCGGCCCCATGGCCCGCAGCCGGGCCATGATGCCCTGCTCCAGGCTCTCCATGGTCACCGGCCCCCGGCCGGCGGCCATCTCCCGTGCCGCCAGGTGTGCGGCGGCTTCCGGCACGAAGGGGGCGATGTCCTCCCCCGCCTCCAGCATGGCCCGCAGCTGGGCGGCACTGCGAAGCCGCCCGCCGGCCATGGCGTCGTGCACCGACTCCCGGCGCAGGGTGGTCATGGCCTGCATAGGGCTGTGAAGGGCCAGAAGGGCCTTGATATACTCCACGGCCAGGATGTTGTTGGGGGTCTGCAGAAGCCTCGCCTCCTCCCCCAGGGTCTCGTGCAGCACCTTTTCCCGGGCGGCGGCGAAGGGCATGCCGGAGCTCATCTCAGCCCTGATACGGTCCAAATTGGCGGGCTCCGCCGCCGCGATGGCCAGCGCCGTCAGGGGCGCGAGAGCGCCCGCCTCGCTGCCGAAGGACAAATGTGTCACCACGCCCAAGGCGTCCAAAAGCCCCACCGCGCCCATGGCGAAGCCCTCCGCCGAGGCGGTGCACCAGGGCAGGGGCAGCTCCAGCACCAGGTCCGCGCCGCACTCCACGGCCATGCGGGCCCGGACGTGCTTATCGAAGCAGGCGGGACCGCCCCGCTGGACGAAATCCCCGCTCATGACGCACAGGATGGGCGCGTCATCCCCCAGCTGCTCCCGGCTCTTGGCGAAGTGCTCGAAATGGCCCAGATGGAAGGGGTTGAACTCCCCGATCACGCCGATGACGTCCATAGCTATCTCCCTCTTGCGTTTTTCAAAAAACGCGTTAAAATAAGGAATAGTGTACAGGTACATTTTACACGTTTTTCTACTTTTTACAAGACGAAAGGGGTCAACCATGAAAATTCTTGTGATCAACTGCGGCAGCTCCTCACTTAAGTATCAGCTGCTGGATATGGACAATGAGTCCCTGCTGGCGAAGGGCCTCTGTGAGCGCATCGGCATCGACGGCCATCTGAAGCATCAGCCTCAGAACGGCAAGCCCGTCTTTGACGAGGACGTGGCCATGCCCACCCACACCGAGGCCATCGCCGCGGTGCTGGATAAGCTCACCAGCGCCGAGTACGGCGTGGTGGCGGATATGCACGAGATCGGCGCGGTGGGCCACCGGGTGGTCCACGGCGGAGAGAAGTTCGCCGCCTCGGTGGTCATCGACGACGCCGTCATGGCCGCCATCGAGGAGTGCGTGCCCCTGGCGCCGCTGCACAACCCCGCCAACATCACCGGCATCAACGCCTGCAAGGCCGTCATGGGCGACGTGCCCCAGGTAGCCGTGTTCGACACTGCCTTCCATCAGACCATGCCCGGCAAGGCCTTCATGTACGCCATCCCCTATGAGTACTACAAGGACCTGAAGGTCCGCCGCTACGGCTTCCACGGCACCAGCCACCGCTACGTCTCCGGCCAGGCCGCCAAGCTCATGGGCAAGCCCATCGAGGAGCTGAAGCTCATCTCCTGCCACATGGGCAACGGCAGCTCCATCTGCGCCATCGACGGCGGCAAGTGCGTGGACACCTCCATGGGCTTCACCCCCATCGCTGGCCTTCCCATGGGAACCCGCTGCGGCGACATCGACGTGTCCATCCCCGACTATCTCTGCCAGAACACCGGCAAGGACGTAAAGACCATCACCAACGAGCTCAACAAGAAGTCCGGCATGCTGGGCGTCTCCGGCGTCAGCTCCGACTTCCGTGACCTGAGCAAGGCCGCCGAGGAGGGCAACGAGCGGGCCGCCCTGGCCCGGGATATGTTCGCCTATGCCGTGGCCAAGACCGTGGGCGCCTACGCCGCGGCCATGAACGGCGTGGACGGCATCATCTTCACCGCCGGCGTGGGCGAGAACGACGCCCGGATGCGGGCCAGCATCTGCCAGTATCTGACGTATCTCGGCGCGGAGCTGTGCCCGGGCTGCAACGCCAAGCGTGGCGAGGACCGGTTCATCTCCAAGGCCGACAGCAAGGTGAAGATCATGGTCATCCCCACCAACGAGGAGCTGGTCATCGCCCGGGACACCAAGGAGCTGGTGGAGGGCTGACATGGCTTTCAGGCCTATGCGCCGGACCCGGCAGGAGCTCTCCCCTGCCGATGCCGAAGACATCCTCCGCCGGGGCACCGACGGCGTCCTGGCGGTCCTGGGGGACGAGGGATACCCCTACGCCGTGCCGCTGAACTACGTCTATAAGGATGGGAAGATGTATTTCCACTGCGCCAGGGAGGGCCACAAGTTCGACGCGCTGATGCGCCAGAGCAAGGTGAGCTTCTGCGTGGTGGACAAAAACGACGTGGTCCCCGACGAGTTCGCCACATATTACAAGAGCGTCATCGCCTTCGGCCGCGCCCGGCTCCTGGAGAGAGACGAGGCGGCCCGGGCCGTGTATGACCTGGGGTATAAATATAACCCCGTTCCCGAAAAGGTGAAAGCGGAGGTAGGCAAGGACCTGGCCCACGTGGCCTGCTTTGAGATCACCGTCGACCACCTGACCGGCAAGCAGGCCAAGGGGCTGCTCCCAAAGGCATAAAAAAGTCTGCGGAAACCCAAAATAGAAAGCCGCTGTCTGCAGACAGCGGCTTTTCTTTTCGGGAAAATTAACCGACGGTAAAATTTATTTCCTTTTGTTTAATTGATGTTCAATAGACGTTTGCCCTCCGAACCGCTATACTATATCCAAAGCTCGTGAAGGAGACCGCTGCACATGACGATCGGAAATGTTATCAAAAAATACAGAAAGAATAAGGGCATGACCCAGGAGGAGATGGCCGCCCGCCTCGGCGTGACCGCTCCCGCTGTGAACAAATGGGAAAAAGGCGGCTCGCTGCCGGACGTCGCCTTGCTTGCGCCCATCGCGCGGCTGCTGGGCATCACCACAGATGAGCTTCTGTCCTTCAAAGATGATCTGACAGACGAGGAGATCGGCCAATATCTGTCCGGGCTCCAAAAGGACCTGGAGAGCAAAGGCTTCCACGACGTATTCCTCTCCGTAAAGAAAAAGATCGGGGAATACCCCAACTGCGAAAAGCTGATCTGGCAGGCGGCCGTCATGCTGGATGCGAAACGGATGACGATGGAGCTTCCGCACAAAGGCGGATACGACGACGCGATATACGGCTGGTATGAGCGGTGTCTGCTCTCAGAGGACGAACGAATGCGTAAACAGGCGGCGGATTCGCTGTTTCACGCATTCATCCGGCGAGAGGATTATGAAAAAGCGGCGCAGTATCTGGCGTATTTCTCATTGGAGGACCCGGAACGCAAGCGCAGGAAAGCGCTTGTGGACAGCAAGACCGGAAAACGGACGGAAGCCTACCGCGCATACGAGGAATTGATCTATATCGGGTATCAGCACATGCAAATGACATTGAATGATCTGCGCATCCTCTATATGGAGGACGGCAATCGGGAAATGGCCAAAAAACTGGTCGCAGTTTCGTCCTCCGCCGCCTCTGCGTTTGAGATGGGCAGATATAATGAGGTCTGCTGGGGGCTGGACGTCGCGGTCTGGGAAAAGGACGCCCCGTGGACGGCACAGCTCATGGGGGAGATATTGGACAGCATCGGCACGATAGGCGATCTCACAAGGTCCAGGCTCTATCAGCATATGACGCTGAAAACGGTCGATCCTGTTTTTTCAGCCGGCCTGAAGCGGGAGCTTTTGAAGTCCCTTGATGACGGGACCTTTGATTATATGCAGGGGAATGAGGCCTGGGAAAAGCTGAAAAATGGTGCTTGACAAAACGCCGTCAGCGGGGCCAACGAAACCAGGGCGCGGGAAATAACCCGCGCCCTCGCTATATTATTTCGCGCTGTTGGGGATGGTGAAGGGCACCAGCTGTTCCTCTCCCTGCTCCCACAGGGTGTAGGCCCGGCCATACAGGGTCATGTAGTAGTATACTGGGCCCCCTTTGACTTTCAGCTGGATGTGCACCTCGTCCAGGTCCTGCAGCTCCGCCGGCAGGTCGGCGGATAGGCTGTCCGTATAGTCATCCTTCGCCCGGGCCTCCACGAAGATGCCGCTTGCCACCTCCGTGCCGTCGGCCGCCACGTCCACACCTTCCACATACATATGGTCGCCGAGATACACGTCCCGCGTGGCCACGCACGCCGCGCCGTCCCGCTCCAGGACTTGCCACAGCGCCTCGTATTCCTGGCCGCTCAGCGTCTGCTGAAGGTAGCTGTCCAGAAGGATGGCGCTCTCATAATGCAGCCCCGCCGCCGCACCGTGGTCTGTGCGCATATCCATCTCAGCATCGTACTGCTCCTGGGTGATATAGCCCGTTTCCAGGCAGTGGTCCAGGTCGTCAGGGTCACCTGTCTCCAAAAGGGCCTGCTGCCTGTCCATCTGGGCCATCAGGTCGTCATAGTCCGCCGTGTCCGCATAGTTGGCCTCAATGTCCTGGCGCATCCGGTCCAGGTCCTCCGCGGTGGCATGATAGACCCCGTAGGTCTGGCTGTCCCGCTGGATCCGTGCCAGCAGCTCCTCGTCCGGCTGGAAGCCCGTCACCGGCTCCGGCCTGGCCGCGGCCAGGTCCACTCCCAGCAGCAGCCCCTTGCCGTCGTAATAACTCTCCTTCAAAATCAGCTTGCTGCCGTCAAAGGCGGGCAGGTCTTTCCTCTCCAGCTCCGGCGGGGCCTCAGCCACCGCCGCTGCGGCGGCCTCGATGCGGTCCTCCTGCCCGTCGTTGGTGTTGAATTTTGCCGCTGCCTGGCCGAAGATGGAATCCAGCCACCCGGCCGCGTAGGCCGTCACGCCCAGTGCCAGCACCATCGCTGCGGCCAGGGCCAGTACGGCCATGCGTTTTATATTTATCCTCTTGCCCATTTTACCGTCTCCTTCCCGGAGGGATGCGCCATCCGGGTCATAGCGGAGCGCGGCGGCGATGTGCCGGTCGGCGACGCCGCCCAGGGCCTCCGTCCATTCCTCCCGCGTCATGGGATCATACCCTCCTTCACCAGTTGATTTCTTAGCTTTTCCCGCAGACGGAAAAGGCGCACGCTGATACGGCGGGGCGCAAGGCCGGTCTCGCCGGCTATAGCCGCCAGGTCGTCCCCGTACCAGTACCGGCGCATAAAGAGATACCGGTCCGTATAGTCCAGGCCGTCTAAAAAGGCGTCGATGGAAGCGGTCAGTTCCCGGGCGTTCATGGCGTCCTCCACGCCCCCCGGCGCGGGCACGCATTCAGAAAGCTCGTCCAGCGCCGCGTCATAGTGGGTATTGCGCTTGGCCGCGGCATTGGCCCGATAGCGCTTGGCGGCCAGGTTCCGCACCGTGCGGCAGAAGTACCCGCCCAGGGACATGGGCCGTTTCGGCGGGATGGTGTTCCACAGGGCCATATACCCGTCGTTCACGCACTCCTCCGCGTCCCGCCCGTCGCCCAGGATATTGCCCGCCAGGCGCCGCGCCGCGCCGCCGTACCGGCGTGCCAGCTCATCCACCGCCCGCTCCGAGC
Source organism: uncultured Oscillospiraceae bacterium (assembly GCA_947631675.1). The sequence continues at coordinate 479 of CANRMG010000056.1, read as the reverse complement.
GCTCAAAGAACAGGTCGATGATCTTTCCGTCGTCCATGTGCCGCCTCCTTTCCGTCCGCACCCATACAGTACCGTTTTAGGCGCGGATATTTCACATTCCGCGAAAAATAATATCCCCTCCCCGGCCCCGGGTCAAATATAATTAAGATATAGGAGAAAAACTGTTGACAATGGTCAAAACAGATGGTAATATACTATAGCCGCTTTGAAAGGGTATGCAAGCCGGGGTCCGGCCCCGCACCCGGGACAGCGAGCCCGAAAGGAAGGAAATTTCAAACATGAAGCACGCTATCATTGAGACCGGCGGCAAGCAGTACCGCGTGACGTCCGGCGACGTGATCTTCGTGGAGAAGCTGGACGCCGAGGCCGGCGCCACCGTGACCTTCGACAAGGTCCTGGCCATCACCGGCGAGGGTGAGAACACCTTCGGCGCCCCCTACATCGACGGCAAGACCGTGACCGGCACCGTCGTCAAGCAG
>CANRMG010000055.1 GCA_947631675.1 uncultured Oscillospiraceae bacterium | reverse complement strand
AACCGGTCTCGATCACGTTGCCGCAGGCGCAGCGGATGGTGGTCTTATAGTACTTGGGATGGATGCCTTCCTTCATGATATTCACCTCAGTTCGAGCTGTCTTGAGTGCGGTCACGAGGGCCGCCGTTACAAGACGCAAGTGGTATATTACCATACCTTCCGAAAAAGCGCAACGGTTTTTTTGCGGAAAAGGGCGGTTTTTTCACTTTTTGTCCGCCGGGAGGGGACAGTCCGCCGCCTGGCGCCGGCGCAGATACCACAGCACCGCTTGGCGCACGGGCATCTTATAGATGCGCTCCATGGCGGCGGCGTAGGCCTGCATCTGGCCGGTATACCGGGCCGGGTCCACCTGGCCGTCGGTCTTGAAGTCGATGACCGTGAGCTCGCCAGCCTCCTCCAGGCAGCAGTCCACCACGCCCTGCAGCAGCACCTGCTCCCCCGCCGGGGCCTGGGGATACCACAGCGCCGCCGGGCACAGCAGGGAGAATTTGAACTCCCGTATCACCCGGTCCGCCTTCAAAAGCCGCCGGCCCAGCTTCGAGCGGAAGAAGGCCAGTATATCCCCCGGGTCCACCGCCCGGGCCTGGCGCTCATCCAAAAAGCCCATGGCCTCCATCCGGCCAATCTCGGCGGTGATCTCCTCCTCCGAGCCGGTCCTGGCAAAGTCGATGTGCTGCATGACCAGGTGGGCCGCCACGCCCCGCTCCGGGCCGGTCAGGTCCCGGTCCGCCCGGCCGAAGTCCGGCTTGCGCAGCCGGCCCGTCACCGGGGGGGCTGTCACGATCTCCGCCGCCTCGGCGTCGGCCGCCTCCGGGGCCAGCTCCCGGGCCGCCGTGGCCGTGAGCTTGCTTGGAAGGGCCACCGACGTCTCGAAGGGATACCGCCAGGCCAGCCGCTCAGCGATCTCCGCCGTCAGGGCCGGGTCCGCCTTCCGGACGGGTCTGTCTGCCTCCGCCTCCCGGACAGACGCCTCCTCCGGGCCGGGATACCGCACCTGGATGGTCCGGCCCCCGTCCGCGGCCGCCGCCCGCATGAGCCATACGCCCGCGCTGCGTGCCCCCTGGAGCACCCGGGGATGGATGGGCCCGTCCGACGCCGGGCCATAGGCCGCCATCACGTCCTCAGGACCTGCCTGGGCGCAGGTCATCACCAGCTTCTCCTTCGCCCGGGTCATGGCCACATAGAGCACCCGCACCTGCTCGGACAGCTCCTCCCGCCGCTCCATAAGGTCGATGGCCCGCCAAGGCAGCGTGGGCCAGCGCACCCCCCGCACCGGGTCCGTCATCCGCAGGCCCAGGCCCAGGGTCCGGTGACACAGCACCTGGTCGTTCCGCCGACGATTCCAGCCATGGCCGGTGTCCGCCAGGAACACCACGGGAAACTCCAGCCCCTTGGACCGGTGGACGCTCATCATCTGCACCGCGTCCTCCCCCGCGGGGGCGGGGGGCTCCACGCCCCGGCGCTTCAGCTCCTGCAGCCACTGCACGAACCGGAAAAGGCCCCGCAGTCCGTTCTGCTCGAACTGGCGGGCGTACTCGTATAGCTGCATCAGCTCCCCGATCCGGCGTCCGCCGTCAGCCATGGCGCCGCACACGGTCATCAGCTCCGTGCGGTCATAAAGCCGCCGCAGCAGGCTGTCCGTGGGCTCCTCCCGGGCGAAGCTGCGCAGATCCTTCACCAGGTCCGTGAACCGGCGGCAGCGCGCATCCTCCGCCGCCCGCAGGCACAGCGCGTCCCACAGATCCCCCGGCCCCGCCGCCCGGACGGCGCTGAGCTCATCGGGGGTGAAGGCGAAGGGCAGGCCCCGCAGGGCCGCGATGAGGGGCACGTCCTGGCGGGGGTTGTCCACCACCGCCAGCATGCTCAGGGCAAAGCTGATCTCCGGCTGGTCGAAGAAGGCCCCGCCCTGCCGGGCGCTCACGGGCACGCCCTCCGCCTGCAGGGCCCGGCTGTACACAGCGCCGGTGGTGCCCGGCGTGCGCAGCAGCAGCGCGATGTCCCCGTACCGCACCGGGCGGGTCCCGCCCATGCCGTCGGACACGGGCATTTTCTCCTCCACCATGGCCCGGATGCGCCGGGCCACGTACCGTGCCTCCAGGGCGGCCTTGTCCGGGGCGTCGTCCTCGCCGCCGGCGCTGTCCAAAAGGCACAGCTCCGGCTCATCCTCCCCCTCGGGGGGATAGGCCGCGCCGGGGATGAGCCGGGCCCCGCCGTCATAGGCCACCTCGCCCAGTTCGGGGGACATGATGCGCCGGAACACGGCGTTGCAGGCGTCCAGCACCGATGCGCGGCTGCGAAAATTCTCCTGCAGGCGCACCAGCTCCCCCTCGTCCCCCCGGCCGAAGGCCTCATATTTGCCGTTGAAGATGCCCGGCTCGGCCAGCCGGAAGCGGTAGACGGACTGCTTCACGTCACCCACCATGAAAAGCCGCCGCCCCTCCCCGGACAGCCGCCGGAATATCAGCTCCTGGACCTCGTTCACGTCCTGGTACTCGTCCACCATCACCTCGGCGAACCGGCCGGCCACCGTCCCGGCCAGGGGGGTGGGCCCGCCATTGTCGTCGCACAGAAGCTTCACGCACATGTGCTCCACGTCGGAGAAATCCACCGCGTCCGCCCGCCGTTTCCGGGCGGTGTATTCCCCGTCCAGGGCCCGCAGCAGGTCCACCAGGGCGGTCATAGGCGCCCGGGAGGCCGCCGTGCCCGCCAGAAGGGCCGCGCTGTCCGCCGCCAGGACGGCCCGCAGCTTTTTCATGGCCGCCTTGGCCTCGTCCCAGGGCGCCTTGACCTCCTCCTTTCGGTCACCGGTGTATTTCGTGAGCCTTTGGATGGCCGGGTCCGGCTCCATGACGACGGCGCGGGTCCTGTCCCAGCTCTCCGCCGCCGCCCGGGCCGCGTCCCGCAGCCGCAGGGCCATCTCCGAAAAGCCCTCGCCGTAGCACTCCTTCAGCCGGGCCTGGCCCGGCTCCTCCATCACCGCCAGGGCCTTTTCCAGCTCCGCCGCCCGGTAGGCCGCCTCCCCGGCCGCGTCGTCCAGAAGCGCCCGGCCCCAGGGGGTCCCGGATGCGTCCTCCAGGCCGGACACGTCCAGCTTTTCCGCCGCCTCCTCCGCCCATCGCAGGGGGTAGGCGTGGCTCTGTATCTTTCCGTACACGTCCAGCAGCACGTCGCCCAGACGTGCGTCGTCCCGGCCCGCGCCCACGCTGTCCACCAGCGCCCGCAGGCCGTCGTTTTCCTCTATGCCCTCATAGGCCCGGTCCAGCACGTGCTCCAGAGACTGGGCCAGCAGGGTCTGAGCCCGCTCCTCGTCCAGCACCGTGAAGCCGGGGGACACCCCCAGAAGGTGGGCGTTCTCCCGCACCAGAGTGGTGCAGAAGCTGTCGATGGTGCCGATCTTCGCCCGGTACAGCAGCGCGCTCTGCCGCCGCAGGCGGTGGTTGGCCGGGTCCGCCCCGATGCGCTCGTTCAGCTCCGCCAGGATGCGGCCCCGCAGCTCCGCCGCCGCGGCCCGGGTGAAGGTGATAACGAGGAATCGGTCGATGTCCTCCCCCTCCAGGACCCGGGCCATGAGCCGCTCGGTGAGCACACGGGTCTTGCCGCTGCCCGCAGCGGCGCTCACCAGCACGGGACAGCCCCGCAGCGTCACCGCCCGGTCCTGGGACGGCGTCAGTTCAAACTTACTCATGGCCTTCTATCCTCTTCCACGCGTCCTCTGCCGACAGCTTCGTCCGCATCCGCCAGCCGTCCCCCGCCTGGTCGAACAGGCAGGCCTCCTTAAAATCACAGAAGGTACAGGCGTTTTCCATGCTGGACTTGTACCAGGGGTCCGCCTTCACACTGCCGGCCTGCAGCTCCGCCGCCATCTTCACGAGGGTATCGTCTATGAACCGGCTCAGAGCCCCAAACTGCTCCAGCGTGGCGATCTGCCCGCCGTCGGGGGCGTAGTCCCCGGCCCGGCTGATCTTTACGGGCAGGAAGCGCTTCTCCGGCCCCGGTTCCATGGCCTCCAATATGGCCCCGTCGTTCAGCACGAGGCCGCTGCGCTTGCAGGTCTTGCGCCGCAGCTGGGCCAGCTCCTCGTCCGTCACGTCATGCTCCGCCCTGACCACCTCGTGCCGGGCCATGGAGTAGAGCACCCCGGCGGGCTCGATCTTCTCCGCGCCGAACCAGTCCCCGCCCCGCTTCACCAGCGCGAACAGGTACAAAAGCATCTGCATATTGAGTCCCTGGCACACGTCCGCCAGGTCGAACTTCTTCATGCCGGTCTTGTAGTCCGTGATGCGAAGGTAGAGAGTATCCCCCTGGACGTAGCCGTCCACCCGGTCCACCCGGCCGGCCAGCGGCGGCTCTCCCTCCTCTGCCGGGGCCAGGACACCCTCGGCGGTCAGGTCCAGCTCCATGCTCAAAGGCTGGAATTTGGACGCCCGCAGCTCCTCCCACATGTCCCGCACCACCTGGCGCACCGTAGTGCGCAGCCGGCGGAAGAGGTATGCGAAGCGGGCAGTCTTGCCCTCGAAACCCTGCAGTTCCTCCTCGATATATTTATCCACATATTTGTCCGCCAGGGCCCCGACCTGCTCCGCCGTCACCGCGGCGAAGCCGCCCATGTCCATGGCCTCCCGGGCCACGTTCTCCAGGACGTAGTGCATGAACGTGCCGTAGTCCCGGGCGGCGAAGGCGTCCTTCACCCGGGGCTTGGCCCGCAGGCCGTACTGGAGGAAATAGGAGAACCGGCACCCGGCGAACTTCTCCGCCCTGGTGGGCGTCATCCGGGGCTCCGGGCCGTAGAGGCTCCTGACCGACTGGGGCGCCAGCGCCCCGGCCGCCGCCTCCGCCGCCCCGGCCAGACGGGCCAGATCCTCCCCCCGGCCCGCGGCCGTAAAGTGGGCCCGGGCCGCCTGGCACACAGGCTCGTCCTCCCCCCGCTGGCCCCGCAGGGCCAGAGAGAAGGCGGGCCCCTCGGCAAAGGTCCGGGCCCGGAGGATGTCGCCCCGCACGGGCTTCACGCCCAGCAGGTCCTCCGCCCGGCGGATGAGCATGCCGGGCCGGCCCTCCTCGCCGCCGTCCACCGCGGGCCAGCTCATATAGAGGCTCTCCGATGGCAGCGTGAGGCAGCTGTAGATCCGCCCCAGCTCCCGGCTCAGGTCCTCCTCCGCGCCGCCCAGGGCCAGGCCCATCCCGCCCAGGGTCTCCCGCTCGTCGGCAGTGAACACGCCCTCCGCCGTCTCCGGGGCGGGGATGCGCCCGTCCGCCGCGCCCAGCACCAGAAGGTGCCGGATATGGCGGCGGCGCATGGCGTCGATCTCCCCGGCGCTGACCCGGTCCAGGGACACGGGGATCACGTTCACGTCGTATTTGCTCAGCATGATGGTGAACAGCCCCTGGAACCGCTCGGCGTCCATGGGCATATCCCCCAGCACCGCGGCGAACTGCTCCAGCGCCGTGCACACCACGTCCCACAGCCGGGCGTGCTCCGCCGCCGTCTCCTGCCGGCCCTGGGCCGCCAGCTCCTCCGTCCGGACTTTGAGCCTCTCCGCCATGGCCGTGTCCTCCAGGAAGGCCGCCAGGGCCCGGGCCTGCTCCGCCGCCGTGGCGGCGCTCTTCGCCCGCCGCTCCAGGGCCTTCAGGGGCCCGATCACCGCCTGCCGGCTGTTATTCAGCTTTTGGAGCGCACGCTTTGCCCGCTCGTCCATCTCCCGGTTATATCCCTCCGGGTGCATGGTCCAGGGCCGGTCCCACTGGTCCCCCCGGACGCCCCACAAAAGGGCATAGTTCTCCAGCCCGTCCACGTCCTCCAGGGGGACGGGGGCGAGCCCGGTCTTCAAATAGCCGAATACCGCCTCATATTCATAGCCCCGGCACACCGCCTCCAGGGCGCAGGAGATGGCCAGGGGCAGGCTCTTTTGCAACGTGTCCCCCCGGCCGGACAGGAACAGGGGCACCCCATACCGGGCGCAGGCGCTCTCCAGGGCCGTACGGTAGTCGCCGAAGCCCCGGACCGCCACGGCCATGTCCCGCCAGCGGCACCCGCTGCGGGCCAGCTCTGCCAGATGGGCCGCCGCCAGCTCGCACTCCTCGGAGATGTCCCCGGCGGCCACGGTGCGCACCGCCTCCCCGGCCCCGTCCATGGCCGGCGCGGCGAAGTCGAAAAGATGGTCGCAGTACCAGCGGATGGGCGGGGTGTCCCCCTCCGGCTCCAGCCACTGCTCCTCGTACCCCTGGCCGCACGCATCCGCCGTCGTCTTCAGCCACCGGGCCGTGGCCAGGGGCAGGGCGAAGGCCCCGTCGTCCTCCCGGCCGCAGGTCAGGCACACGGTGAGGTCCGCGCCGGAGCGGACGATCTGCCGAAGCACGTCCTTCTCCAGGGCGGTGAAGTCGGAAAAGCCGTCCACATAGTACCGGCCGGAGATGCCGCTCTGGCCCAGCAGGGCCGCCAGGGCCGCCAGCCGGTCGGCGCTGTCCGCCCCGGAACGGCTCATCACGGCGGCATAGGCCTCCATCAGCAGGCTCAAGTCCCGCAGCTTCTCGGAAAGGCCCCCCTGGGTCTTTTCCGCCGCCTCCGCCAGCGCACCCGCCGAAATGCCGGCGTTCCTCAGTTCCTCCGCCGCCCGGACGAGACTGTCCAGGGTCCGGGGCTCCCTGCGGCCCCGCTGATAGACGTGCAGCTGCCCCGCCAGGCTCTCCGCCGCCACGGCCATGCACAAAAGCCTGCCTCCTCCGTCCATGGCCGGCCGGCCGCCGCCCACCTGGGAAAACACCTTTCGCGCCAGGCCCGTGAAGGACAGCACCTCCCCGTACCGGCTCAGCGTGTCCCCCGCCGCGGCGCATAGCTCCCGCTCCGCCTCGTGGCTGTACTGCTCCGGCACCAGAAGGACCGTCTTTCCCTGGCCCTGGCGCACATATTCGGCTATCTCCCGGAACACCAGCGCCGTCTTTCCGGCGCCGGCCCGGCCCAATATCGTCCGTACCATACTGCAATTATAACATAAACCTTGTGTGATGGAACAGCTATTTCTCGCGGCGGGCTTGCCTTTCCAGGCCCTGATGTGCTATAGTTCCGGTCATGGATAAGCGCATCGAGGACATGACAGCGGGGCGTCCGGCCCCGCTCATATTCGCCTTCGCCCTGCCCCTCATGGCGGGCAACGTCTGCCAGCAGCTGTACACCGTGGCGGACACCATGGTGGTGGGCCGGTTTTTGGGTGTGGATGCTCTGGCGTCCCTGGGAGCGGTGGACTGGCTGAACTGGATGATGCTGGGCACCATCCAGGGCTTCACCCAGGGCTTTGCCGTCCCCATGGCCCAGGAATTCGGCGCAGGCCGGCCCGACCGGCTCCGGCAGGCCGTGGGCGGCGCCGCGGCGCTGAGTCTGGTGCTGGCCCTGCTCCTGACCGGGCTGGGCCAGGCCCTCATCTGGCCCGTGCTGCGGCTTTTGAACACTCCGGCCGAGGCCATAGGCGGCAGCGCCCTGTATCTGCGCGTCATGTTCGCGGGGGTGCCCGTGGTGACGGCCTACAATCTGCTGGCCGGCGTGCTCCGGTCCCTGGGGGACGGGAAGACGCCCCTGCACGCCATGCTGGTGTCCTCCGGGCTCAACATCGCCCTGGACCTGCTGTTCGTGATCGTGTTCCATTGGGGCATCGCCGGCGCGGCTATCGCCACGGTGCTTTCCCAGGCCGCGTCGGGCCTCTACTGCCTGCGGCAGGTGCGCCGCCTGGAGATACTGCGCCTGCGCCGGGCGGACCTCCGGCCCGGCCGGGCCCTCACAGGCCGCCTTCTGGCCCTGGGCTCCCCCATGGCGGCCCAGAACGCCGTCATCGCCGTGGGCGGCATGATCCTGACGGCCATCGTCAACCGCTTCGGCATGGTGTTCCTCGCGGGCTACACCGCCGCCAATAAGCTCTTCGGCATCCTGGAGATGGCCGCCATCTCCTACGGCTATGCCATGATCACCTACGCCGGCCAAAACCTGGGGGCGGGGAACGTGCCCCGCATCCGCCAGGGGGTCCGCGCCGCCCTCGTCATCGCCGCAGCCACCTCCCTCGCCATCGGCGGGACCATGCTCATCTTCGGCGGGACGTTCCTGTCCGGCTTCCTCTCCGGCGCGCCGGAGGACGCCGCCCGGGCTCTGGCCGTGGGCCGCCGGTACCTCTCCGTCATGAGCGTGTGCCTGCCGGCGCTGTACCTTCTGCACGTGGTCCGCTCGGCCCTGCAGGGCATGGGCAACGCCGTCATGCCCATGGTGTCGGGCATCATCGAATTTTTCATGCGCACCGGCGTGGCCCTGGCCCTGACCCGGGTCATCGGCGGGGCGGGGGTATTTTACGCCGAGGTGTCCGCCTGGATCGGGGCGGACGTGATACTGCTGTCCGCCTACTTCCGAACGCTGAAGCGCCTCAAGCCTCAATAAGACGCCGCGCCTCCCATTTGGGAGGCGCTTTTCATGTATCCGAGGTCAAAACCGCAGGACCCCCATGGCCTCCAGCAGCATCTTGAGCCCCAGCAGGCACAAGATCGCTCCGCCGGCGGTCCGGGCCGCCCGGCGGCGGCTCTTCCCCACCCGGCCGCCCAGGGCCGCGCCCACGGTGGAGAGCGTACCCATCACCGCGGCCACCATGGCCCCCGCCCGCAGGGCGGGCACCGCCATCACCGCGAAGGCCACGCCCACGGTCATAGCGTCTATGCTGGTGGCCAGGGAGAGGGCCGCGATGGACCCGGCCGTCTGTCCGGCCCGGGGCTCCTCCTCAGGGGCCCGGGCCTCTATGAGCATCTTCAGTCCCATGGCGGCCAGCAGCAGGCCCGCCGCCCAGGGGTACATGGCCGTGAGCCGGTCGGGCAGTCCCGCGCCCACGGCGTAGCCCAGCAGCAGCATCCCCACGTGGAACCCGCTCATGATGGCCACGATGGGGCCTATCCGCCGGCCGCCCGCCGCCATGCCCATGCACACCGACGCGGCGAACCCGTCCATGGAAAGGCCCAGCACCAACAACAACTGTTCCAATATATGCAAAAGATCATCCTCCGACTTCCGGGCGCCAGCGCCCGTCTATCGCAGGATATGCCCGCCGGCGGCCCGCGGTGAAAGCGGGGAAAATCCGCCGGGCTCATTGACCGGCCATAAAACAAGTGTTATAATACGTTATTAATTTGTAACCTGGAGGTTCAGGCCTTTATGTGGGTGGCGGACAAGTGGCGGGACTATGAGCTCATAGACGCCTCCGGCGGGGAAAAGCTGGAGCGCTGGGGCAGCCATATCCTCCTGCGCCCGGACCCCCAGGCCATATGGGCCACGGAGCGATCCGACCCCCGCTGGCGCAGGCCCGACGCCCGCTACCGCCGGTCCAGCTCCGGCGGCGGGGCCTGGGAGAAAAACGCCCTACCCGCCAGCTGGAAGATACGCTATGGCTCTCTCACCTTCCAGGTCAAGCCCATGAGCTTCAAACATACGGGCCTCTTCCCCGAGCAGGCCGCCAACTGGGACTGGGCCATGGAGAAGATACGCGCCGCGAAGCGCCCTATCCGGGTGCTGAACCTGTTCGCCTACACCGGCGGGGCCACCGCGGCGTGCCTCGCCGCCGGGGCGGAGGTGTGCCATGTGGACGCGGCCAAGGGCATGGTGGCCTGGGCCAAGGAGAACGCCGCCTGTTCCGGCGTCAGCGACAAGCCCGTGCGCTGGATCGTGGACGACTGCGGCAAGTTCTGCCAGCGGGAGATACGCCGGGGCCGGCGCTACGACGCCATCATCATGGACCCGCCCTCCTACGGCCGGGGCCCCGGCGGGGAGGTCTGGAAGCTGGAGGATGATCTCTGGCCCTTCGTGAGCTCCGTCGTGCCGCTTCTCAGTGACGACCCCCTCTTCGTGCTCATCAACTCCTACACCACGGGCCTGAGCCCGTCGGTGCTCACCTACATCGCCGAGAGCCTGTTCACGAAGAAATTCGGCGGCCGCAGCGACGCCCAGGAGCTGGGCCTGCGGGCCTCCGCCTCGGGATTGGTTTTGCCCTGCGGGGCGTCCTGCAGGTGGGAAAGATAACGCCCTGCCAAGGCGGCCTCGCCCGACAGTATCCCTGCGCTAAGGCTCGCTTCGCTCGTCAACCGCGTCCGGGACACTGCCGGTTCTCGCCGCCCGTCGGGTGAAAAGCTCCCCTTACACAAAACACTTATCGAAGGAATCTCTATGGACCCGATCATTCGCGTAAAAAATCTCACATACACCTATCCCGACGCCGACCGGCCCGCCCTGGACGGGGTGGACCTGGACGTGGCGCCGGGCACGTTCCTGGCGGTGCTGGGCTCCAACGGCAGCGGC
>CANRMG010000054.1 GCA_947631675.1 uncultured Oscillospiraceae bacterium | reverse complement strand
AGCTCCCGGCGGTCATGGCCGTCGAACTTCTCCGTGTCCATGAAGATGATGCGCCGGATGGGCAGGTTCAGGCCCATGCCGATGGCGTCGGTGCTGACCACGTACTGCATGCGGCCGGTGAGAAAGCCCTCCACCTGCTTGCGCCGGGTGGCGTAGGGCAGGGCGCCGTAGATGATGGCGGGCTCCTTGCCCCGGCTTCTGAGATCCTCCGCCACGGACAGGACCCCCACCTTGGAGAAGGTGATGAGCGCGTCCCCGGGACGGACGTCAGAGTAATCCACGGTGCGGTTCATGCAGATGAGGGGCGTCTTGCGCCTGTGCTCGATGACCTCAAAGCTGTCGCCGCAGCTTTTGATAATGCGCAGCAGCAGGCTCTTTGCCTCCGGCGCGGCGCAAAGATGCACCTCCGGGGCCCGTACCCCCAGGATGGCCCGGGTCCAGGCGTAGCCCCGCTCCGGGTCGGAGATCATCTGGCACTCGTCGATGACGGCGGCCTCGTACTCCCGGCTCAGGTCCAGCTTCTCGGCGGTGGCGGCCACGTGGGTGTCCCCCTCCTGGGTGTCCTCCTCCTCGCCGGTGGTGAGAGAGCAGGCTACTCCCTCGTCCAGCAATAGCTCCTGGGCCTCCAATGCCAGCAGCCGCAGAGGGGCGAGATACACGCCGGTCTTCGCCCGGATGAGCCGCTGGAAGCCGGCGTAGGTCTTGCCGGTGTTGGTGCCGCCGATGTGCAGGATAAAGTGCCGGCTCATGGCCCGGGCCTCAGGGTACTCGTCCTTGGGGTTCAATGCCACCAGCACGTCCAGGCTGGTGCGTATGGCCCGGGGCACGTAGAACACGGAGTAGACGTAGCCAAGCCCCTGGGACAGCAGCTCCTGCAGGGGGAAGTCCGTCATGGTGAGCAGGGCGGCGAGGTCCGCTTCCGGCTGGGCGGCGGTGAAGGCCTCAAGCTCCCGCTGGGCCGCGGCCAGCAGGGAGGGGCCGTAGTGCTCCTTCAGCTTCTCCGCCAGGCCTGCCTCGGGATGGGCCCCCAGCCAGGGGGCGGCGGTGACGAAGTTTTTCAGCACCGTCCCGGTCCTGGCGCTCTGGCGGCCCGTCTCCAGGGCCAGGAAGTTGTTGATCCGCCCGGCGGCCTGGCCGGGGGACAGGACCACCGCCCAGCCCGTGTTGGGCACCTGGCGCAATACGGCCTCATGGTACCGCCGGGCCAGCAGCGCCGCCGGTGTATCCGGCCGGGTCCAGCTGTCCCAGGCGGCGGCGAAGAAGGCCTCCGCACTCTCCAAAGCCGGGCCTATATCTTCGGCGGTGACGCCGGTCTTGGCCCGGGCGGCCTCGGCGGCCTTGTTGCTCTCGGTGACCCGGCGGAATTTGTCGGCGCCCTCCGCCGTCAGGACCACGTCTGCCTGCCAGCTCTTCACCGTGCCGCCGTTCAGGTGGCGGTACCGGGGCCGGGGCAGCAGCTCCCGGATGAGGCTGTTGGTCCAGCCGCGGCTTTTCAGCGTGCCGATGGTCCAGTATTTGCTGTTTTTCCCGGCCATGGACACGCCTCCTTTTTCAGACTTTTTCTAGTGTAACACATCCGGGGCCCATTCATCAATGGGGCAGACAAAAAAGGGAGCAGAGCCTTGGCTCTGCTCCCGGTTCATTGGGTGGGTTCAGTGGGCGATATGGTCCTTGCCCCAGGTGTTGTCTGCGGCGTTATAGTCGCCCCACTCGGTGGTGTAGGTGCACTGGCCGTTGAGACCGCCGTGGGCGGTGTTGAACCAGCCGGTGCCGGCCTCCGGGCCGATCCACTGCCAGCCGGTGAGCATCCGGCCCACGCAGCCGTTGGCGGTGTCAGGCTGGAGGAAATACCAGCCGGTGCCGTTGTTGTTCTCGATGTACTGCAGGCCCGTGGCCAGCTTGCCGTCGGTGCCCACATAGTACCAGTAGCCCCACTGGGAGGCGGTCTCCTCTTTGGCCCAGTAGTTGGCCTTGGGCGTGCCGTCCACGAAGTAGTAGTAGTCGCCGGTGTCGTAGTCATAGGACCAGCCGGAACCGTTGTCGGTCTTGGGCGGCTCCACAGGCACGGGCACGGGAGCGGGCGTGGTGCCCGGCTCAGGACTGGGCTCGGGGCTGGGGGATTCAGAGGGCTCGGGGGACGTGGAGGGAGACGGGCTGGGCGTGGCGCTGCCGCCGCCACCGCCGCCGCCGGGGATGTTGGACCGTTTGGGGATGACCTGCTCCTCCGTCAGCGTGCAGTTATTGCAGGTACGCGTCTGCAGACCCTCATGCTCCCAAGAGGGGGAGTCGATCACTTTCCAGGCGGTGAAGTCATGCTTATTGGTGGCGGGGATGGGCGTTACTTCCTTGGTGGCGCCGCAGTTGGAGCAGTGGATGGACTTACTGCCGTCATGGATGCAGGTGGCCTCGACGTCGATCCTGGGGCTGGCCTCCCACGTGTGGGCGGAACCATCGCCGCCGGTCGTCTTCGTGTAGCCGCAGACGGTGCATTTTTCAACGGTGATTTTGCCGCCGCAGCCATCTTCGGTACTGGTCACGATATTGTGACTTGCGGGCATGCCGTTCGAGGACTTTTCCACATACCCACACACAGAGCAGGTCTTCTCGACATATCCGTCGGTGGTGCAGGTGGCCGGGACGGTCACCGACTTAGTGAAGCTGTGGGGAAGTATCTCGAGAACGTAGTTCTTCCTCGACTGGGGGCAGCCCGGGACCGTGCACTCTCTCTGCTGCTCGCCCTTATGGGTGCAGGTGGCCGCATACGTATAGATTACCTTGCTGTAATCGTGGCCGACGATGACCGTCATTTCCGCCTTCAGGCCGTTGGGGAGCTCGGCGGTGATCGTTGCTGTGCGGACCTGATCATTATCGCCTGCGGCTGCGCGCACTCTGGCGACCTTGCCGGAGCGGGCCCAGCTTTCGATATAGGCTACGCTCTCATCGCTGGTGGACCAGGTTATACCGCGAAGGGAGGCTCTCTCGGGGCCCGTCATGACCTCCAGGTCAAAGCTGCCGCCCGCGTGGACCTTGCGGGTCTTGTCGCTGTCCTGGAAGTAGAAATACTTTGCCTCTGTGCCCACTTCATAATCGCGGGAGGCGGAGTCCTGGTTGATGGAGGGATCAGAATCCTTATACCAGTGCATATAGACGTCTTTGCCGGTCACGGGGTCGCCGGTTTGGATCCGCACGCCGTCCGCTGTATACCAGCCGTTGAAGGTAAAACCAGGCCAGGAATCGGGCTTATCGTTCCAGTTGTAGACGGTATCGTGGAAAGGCACGCCGTATTGACGGCTGCATTCCATGCCGCCGAACAGGTTCATCCAACCGTTGGTGTACATATGGAACTTAACGACCGTGGGCGTATAACCGGCGTACAGTTCAGTTACGCCCGTAGCGAACTGGTCGTCTGTGATAGGCTGGAGGCCTTCTTTGTCAGGAATCCAGGTCCAGTAGTCGGAGGCGGATGCGTTCTTATCCTGTACCTGATAGGTGATCTTTTCGGTGTACCAGCCGTTGAAGGTCCAGCCGGTGCGTTCCGGCTTGGGCAGGTCCTTCAGCTTGAGTTCCTCTGTGGCGGTGACCTTATATTCGTCGTTTCCGTCGGAGAATGCACCCTGGTCTCCGGCGTGCAGGGTGATACTACCTGCCGCGGCCTCCGCGGGCACATCCGGCGTGTCCGCCAGGGCCGCTTCGGGCACATCAGGCTCATCCATCGCCAGCACGGGGATGGTCAGGGCAAGGGCCATGACCGCGGCCAGCAGCAGGCAGAGCGCTCGTTTCGTCATTTTCATAATGTGTCTCCTTTCTTGGGGACGGGAGGTGAATGTCCACGAAGGAGGGACACGCGGTCCCTCCTTTGTCGGGGTACTATCATAATACAGGAAGGGGAAGAAAAAAGCAACCTTTTTCACCCGGAAAATGCTGGAAAAATTGAGAAAAATCGCCGGGGGGGGGGTGATGCGATTCAATTGCTTAAAACGCCCTCCAAAAGGTCAGTTCCGGGCGTGGAGCAGGTCGTTTTTGATGTCCCAAAGCTTCTGGCTGAGGTCTACATAGTAGTGATGGGGGTTCTCGAAACGCTTCACCTCGTCCCAGAGCGTGTCCACCTGGGACGCACAATAGGCCTTGATCTCATCCAGGCTGGGCTTTTTGTATACCAGCTCCCCGCCCCGGAAGATGGGCACCAGCATCTCCCTGGCCTCAAAGTCGTAGACCACCTTCCGCTTCCAGGTGGCGTCCGGGTCGAATATCTCCAGGGTCCCGCTGTCGTCCACCGTCTCGTCGTGGACGCACAGGTAGTCGGCCACGGCCTTGCCCGTGTCCCGGCCATAGAAGCGGTAGAGTTTTTTGAAATGGGGGTTGGTGATCTTGCCCACGTTCTCGCTGATCTTGATCTTGGGGGTGATGGTCCCGTCGGGGCCCTCCACGGCGGTGAGCTTGTATACCCCGCCGAACACGGGCTCGCTCCGGGCGGTGATGAGCCGCTCGCCCACGCCGAAGCAGTCGATGCAGGCGCCCTGGTTGAGAAGGTCCTGGATCAGGTACTCATCCAGAGCGTTGGAGCAGGTGATGGTGCACTCGGTCCAGCCGGCGTCGTCCAGCATCTTCCGGGCGAGGCGGGAGAGGTATGCCAGGTCCCCGGAGTCCAGGCGGATGCCGCATTTTTTGATGCCCAGGGGCTTCAATATCTCGTCGAAGGCCCGTATGGCGTTGGGCACGCCGCTCTGCAGGGTGTTGTAGGTGTCCACCAGGAGGGTGGCGCTGGTGGGGTAGGTCCGGCAATAGGCCCGGAAGGCGTCCAGCTCCGTGTCGAACATCTGCACCCAGGCGTGGGCCATGGTGCCCCCGGCGGGCACGCCGTAGAGCTGGTCACTGAGGGCGCAGGCGGTGCCGGCGCAGCCGCCGATGTAGGCCGCCCGGGCGCCCACCACCGCCGCGTCGCCGCCCTGAGCCCGGCGGGAGCCGAACTCCAGCACGGTCCGGCCCTTGGCGGCCCGGACGATGCGGCTGGCCTTGGTGGCGATGAGGCTCTGGTGGTTGATCATGCAAAGCATATATGTCTCCAGAAGCTGGGCCTGGATGGCCGGGGCCCGGATTGTCATCAGCGGTTCCCTGGGGAACACGGGCGTGCCCTCCGGCACGGCCCATATGTCGCCGGTGAAGTGAAAATCCTCCAGGTACTTCAAAAACGCCTCGGAGAAGATGCCCCGCCCCCGGAGGTAGTCGATGTCCTCGGGGCCGAAGTGCAGGTCCTGGATGTAGTCGATGACCTGCTCCAGCCCCGCGGCGATGGCGAAGCCGCCCTCGTCGGGCACGGAGCGGGAGAACAGGTCGAAGTAGGTGATGCGCCCGTCCATGCCTGAGGCCAGATAGCCGTTGCCCATGGTCAGCTCATAAAAGTCGCACAGCATGGTCAGATTGATGCGTTTGTCCGTCGTCATACAGAAGTTCTCCTTACAGCCGGCGGGGCCGGCGGTCATTTTTTGTAATCTTAATTACACATTATAGCGTTGATTCCCGGAGAAAGCAATTATATAATAATACACGGTCAATGATAATGGTATACTATAACTGTGCGCCCGGCGGGATGCCAGGCGCGATTTGAGATGGATCAAAACGCGTCCGACGGGGAGCTATCCTCTCCGGCGGGAACGGCAAATGAGGCTTCGGAACGAGTATGACACGATTTTTCTGTCCGGGCCGCGTGGAGCTGGCCGGGAGCCATACGGGCCAGCAGCGGGGCCGGATCATGGCCGCCGCCATGGATCGGGGGATCACGGCGGAGGCGGAACCGAATGACGAGGGCGTCATCCGCATCTTCTGCGAGGGCTTCGAGCCCATCCAGGTGGACCTGAGCAAGCTGTGGCCCGACGAGAACGAGAAGGGGCGGCCCACCGCCCTGATCCGCGGAATGGCCGCGTCCATAGCGGAGAGCGCCCCCGCCCTGCGGGGCTATGACGCGTATCTGTTCAGCGATCTGCCCGCCGGGCGGGGCTTCTCCTCGTCCAGCACCCTCTGCGTGCTGGCGGGCTATATGCTGGCGGCCTTCTCCGGGGCGGAGATCGGACCGGAGGACCTGGCCCGGGCGGCCCTGAAGGCGGAGAACCGCTGGTTCGGCAAGAGCTGCACCCTGGTGGATCCCATGGCCTGCGCCCTGGGCGGCGGGGTATATCTGGACGCGCTGGAGAACAAGATCCGGCCCATCGCTTGCGACTTCGACAGCCTGGGCCTGGCCCTGTGCCTGACGGATACCGGTGAGGCCAGCATCCCGCCGGCGTCCCGGACGGCCATCGATGCGGACATGGCCGCGGTGGCCCGGTCCTTCGGCGAGCCGGTGCTGGCCCGGGTGCGAGCCACCGCCTTCGACGAGCAGTGGCCCACCCATCAGAACGACCCCCAGTGGATACGCGCCCGGCACTTCTTCGATGAGACCTGGCGGGTGTCCTCCATGGCGGACGCTTTGGGCCTGCGGGACGGCCAGCGGTATATGGAGCTCATGAACGAATCCGGCCGCAGCGCGGAGCGGCTGCTGCGGGAGACGAGCCCGGCGGGCTGGGGCGAGAACCTGGCCAAGGGGCTGGACGCCTCCGGCACGGCCCTGGCCGGGCGGGGTGCCTGGCGGCTGCACCGGGGCGGCTACGCGGGCTTCATCCTGGCCCTGGCCCCGGAGGAGCACTTCGACCTCTACCGCACCGCCATGGACAGGCTCTTCGGCGCCGGCGCCTGCCAGCGCATCCACATCAGCGCCGGCGGCGTGCGCTTGGCCCAGGACGACAAGGCCCTGTTCGCCGACCGGCGGTTCCCGGAGGAGGCCAAATCCCTGCTGGGATGAATAACGAACGAGAAAAGACCGGCTCCCGAGAGGGGGCCGGTCTTTTTTGTTATCGCAGGTCCTGGAAAAAGTTCTTCAAAAGCGCGGCGCATTCCTCGGCCAGCACGCCGCCGTAGATGGCGGGGCGGAAGCCGTAGCGCTCCTCGAAGAGGTTCAGCACGCTGCCGCAGGAGCCGGTAAGAGGCTCCTTGGCCCCGTAGACCACCGTGGGGATGCGGGCGTTCAATATGGCCCCGGCGCACATGGGGCAGGGCTCCAGCGTCACGTAGATCGAGCAGCCCTCCAGCCGCCAGGCGCCCACCGCGGCGCAGGCCGCCTCGATGGCCTCGATCTCCGCGTGGCGGACGGCGCTTTGTCTCTCCTCCCGCCGGTTACAGCCCGCGCCGATGACGGCCCCGGCGGCGTTCACCACCACGCACCCCACGGGCACGTCTCCGGTGCCGGCGGCCTTTTTTGCCTCCGCCAGCGCCAGGCGCATATAGTCCTCCCGGTCCATGTCATCACCTCGGGACTATTATGCCACAAAAGGGGCGGGCAGACAAGGGGGCCTTCCTGTGTGGTGCCATGGCGCTCCCTGCGTCGACAGCGAAGCGCGGCCGGCCCTTCCTGTGCTGGCATAGCGCGGCACAGCCCGACAGTACACCTGCGCACCGTTTCGCTTCGCTCAACAATGTGCCAAGCAGGCGCACTGCCGGTTCTGTCCGCGCGTCAGGCTGGTGAGGGCCGCCCGCCGACGGCGCTCCAAGGAGGCAGCGTCCCCGAGCAAATATTGCTGAGCGCAGCGAAGACGTTTGCCGGGGATGCTGTCGACGCAGGGAGCGCCTTCTCCAACGTTAGCATCGTTTACTGCGCTGCGACGCTCTCCGCCATGGCGATGAACTCGTCCCGGGTCATCTCGGCGCCCCAGAACCGGACCATCTGGAACCGAAGGCCCAGGTCCGGGTCAATCCACTCCAGCTCCTGGTACTTGCCCTCGTATCCCCAGAGGTACCGGGCGTCATGGCCGCCCACGGTCACCTGCTCCTCCTCCGGGTAGACGGTATCCACTGTCTCCCCGTTCTCGTCGATGGAGAAGGACAGGGGCATTATCTCGCTCATCTCCAGCTCATCCGACCAGGTCAGGGTGATCTCGCTGCCTGTGGGGCCCTGATACCGGCATGTCACGTAGTTATAGCCGTCCCCCTTGGGGTCGTCTGCCGTCTGGCCATGGATCCGGTACAGGACGTAGCCCTCGGGCGGGGCCGTGATGACGTAGCTGCCCAGGTCGGCGATGGCCGCATCCGCGTCCTCCGTGCGGTTATGGGTGTCCGTGGCGGACTCCAGGCGCTGGACGAAGGTATAATAATTCTCCAGGGCCTTCTCCCGGTCCACGGGCCCGGCAAAGCGCTGGGCCAGCACGTCGAAGCCGACGGTATCCGCCAGGGCCTCCAGGTCCTGCTTCGTATAGGCCGGCCGGATGGGCTCGTCCAGGTCCACGCCGCCGAAGTTCGCGTCCAGATAGTCCTGATAGGCCTTGTCGATGTCCTCTATGATCTGGGCCGCCCAGGCCTTGTCCTGCTCCGTGGCGTCTTCCGACGCGGCGATCTCCTCGTAGCCGGCGCGGAATTCGTCCTTGCTCTTGGGCTGGTCGGGGTACACGGGCTCGGTGCCCATGTTCACGTCCAGATGGATGTAAGCCCCGTCTGTCTCCAAAAGCATAAGGGAGCCGTCCGTGCCCATGACCAGGTCCAGGGTCTGGCCGGAGGCGGTGGTATAGCTCCACTCCTCGTAGTCCTGGGGGACAAAGCCGGCGATCATGGAGAAGGAGCCCTTGACCGACGCGTACAGGGTGCCGCTCAGGTCGTCCGTGCCGAAGTCGATGCCCTCCAGCTTGAAGGTGCCGTCGTCGTAGAAATAGCCGCCGCCGCTGGAACCGGCCGGCAGGAAGGGCGCCGTGCCCAGGTAGTCGTACACGTCCTCGGGGGCGTAGAAGAAATACCGCTCCTCAAGGGGCGTCAGGCCGTACTTTTCCATGATCTCGTCCAGCTTCTCCGCCTGGTCCCTGAAGGGCGCGGCGTAGAGGTGGGCGTAATTCTCCGGGGTCTCGTAGTAGCTGTCGTCCACGCCCATCTCGTTGAAGCGGTCCACGTCCCGGTTTTCCTCCTTCCAGGCGGACCACTCCGCATAGGCCTCATACTCCGGCGTGCCCTGGTAGCCCACCAGGGAGAGGTGGGCCTTGGCCTGCACGGGCTGGGCCTCGGCCTCCGCCGTCTCCGGCGCCGGGGCGGGCTCGGCGTCCGTCTCGACAGCGGGGCTGGGCTGGATGATATAGTCCTTCACGCTGGCCTGGTACACCGCGTAGGCGGTGACGCCCAGCGCCACGGCCATCACCGCCGCCGCGGCGGCGATGAGCGGCTGGCGGACCCGTCTGCGGGGCGCGGCGGGCGCGTCCACAGCGGCGGGGCGAAGCCGCTCATGGACGAGCCTGCCCACCCGGCCGGCGTCGGTGACACGGGCGTCGGGCAGGTCCAGCTCGTCCTCCCGATAGTGATCCATCAGGTCATACAATGTCGTATAGCTCATGGGTCAGACCCCTTTCCTCAAAATAGCGTTTCAGCTTCTCCCGGCCCCGCTCCAGGCGCTTGCGCACCGCGGCGGGGGACATATCCAGAAGCTGGGCGATGTCCCCGGCGCTCTGGCAGTAGTAGTAAAAGCGCAGAAATATCTCCCGGTCCGGCGGCTCCAGGCTCTCCACCGCCTCCTTGACGAGGCGGGAAAGCTCCCGTTCCTCCACGGTCCCCTCCGGGCCCGGCACGGCCAGGGCGAGCATATCCTCCTCGGTGCCCAGCTCCACGCCCCGCTCCCGCAGGCAGCTCACGGCCTTGTGCCGGGCGATGGAGCCCAGATACCCCCGGACCTTCCCGGACTGGGGCCGGTCCCCGCTCTGCCACAGGGCCAGAAATACGTCCGCGGTCAGCTCCTCCGCGTCCTGCCGGGGCCGCCAGGCGCCGATCACGTTCCAGATCACGGTGCTCACGTAGGGCGTGTACCGACGGATGAACCAGTCCAGGCCCGCCGGGTCTCTCTCTTTCAGCAGGGCCAAAGCCCGTTGTTCAGTCATCGTATCCCTCCTTGACAGCTGTCACTGGGAATATCGCAAAAACGGCACAAGCTGTGACGGCCGCCGGGAAATAATAAGAATGCCCGCCTCCCGGAGGGGAAGCGGGCCGGTATGGATGAATGGTATTATTCCGCGTGCTTGCGGATAATGATGAAGGGGGTGAGCTGGGTGGAGTTGCCGGTGGGGTTGTCCTGGATGAGCTCGGCGCACTGCGCGTCGGTCAGGGTCAGGTCCGGGCTCTTGCCCAGGATGTCCCGCTCGAAGTCATTGGCGTCCACCAGCATGCAGGTGACGCCGGTCTCCTCCTTGATGCGCCTGCAGACGCCGTTGGGGTCCTTGGGCAGCATCATGCAGAAGTCGCCGTAGACCTGGAAGGAGGCGGTGTAGAACCCGTCAAGCCCGGCCACCTCGGGGCCGGCGATGTCGTAGAACACGCCCTTCTTGCCGAAAAGCTTGCACACGCCCGCGGCGATGGAGGCCCAGATGATCTTCAGCGCGCCGCAGTGGTCGATGGCGAACTGCATCTTCCAGGGGTTGTCCACG
>CANRMG010000053.1 GCA_947631675.1 uncultured Oscillospiraceae bacterium | reverse complement strand
CGCGACGAGGTGCCCAAGAAGGCCCTGACCATGGGCGTGGGCGCCATCATGCGGGCGAAGCGGGTCCTGGTGGTGGTCAGCGGCGCGGACAAGGCCCAGGCCGTGAAGGACGCCTTCGCCGGCCCCATCGACCCCCATGTGCCCGCGTCCATATTGCAGCTGCACCCGGACGTGGTGCTGGTGGGCGATAAGGCGGCGCTGGCCGGCCTGCTGGAAACGGGGGCGGTGGTATGCGGCTGACAGGCGGACGGGTCTTCGACCCGCTGAAAGGGTTCGTGCTGCGGGACGTGTGCGTCCAGGACGGGCTCATCGCCGCCGACGCCGGGGGCGAGACCATCGACGTGTCCGGCTGCTGGGTCATTCCCGGCCTCACCGACCTGCACTTCCACGGCTGCCGGGGCGCGGACTATTCCGACGGCGACCCGGCGGGTCTGCAGGCCATGGCGGATTATGAGCTGAGCCGGGGCGTGACCCAGATATGCCCCGCGGGCATGACGCTGGACGTGCCCCAGCTGGAGAAGATATGCAGCGTCGCGGCGGAGCATAAGGCAGCCGCCAAGGCCGGCGCGGACCTGGTGGGCGTGAATTTGGAGGGGCCGTTTTTGTCCCAGGCCAAGAAGGGCGCCCAGAACGGCGCCTGGATCCACGACCCGGACCCGGAGCTGCTGCTGCACCTGAAGGAGCTGTCCGGCGGCTTGGTGAAGCTGGTATCCCTGGCGCCGGAGGCCCCGGGGGCCGTCGACTTCATTAAGAAGGTGAAGGATGAGGTCACCGTCAGCGTGGCCCACACCGCCTGCGACTATGACCAAGCACTGGCGGCCTTCGACGCAGGCGCGAAGCAGGCCACGCATCTCTTCAACGCCATGAACCCCTTCGGCCACCGGGCCCCGGGCCCCGTGGGGGCAGCGTCCGACTCCGACTGCCGGGTGGAGCTGATATGCGACGGCATCCACATCCACCCCGCCGTCATCCGGGCGGTGTTCAAGCTGTTCGGAAAAGACCGGGTCATCATCATCAGCGACTCCCTGCGGGCCTGCGGCATGCCGGACGGGAAGTATGAGCTGGGCGGCCAGGACATCTTTGTCAAAGGTCCTCTGGCCACCCTGGCGGACGGCACCATCGCCGGGTCCATCACGGACCTGATGGGCGGCATGGTCCGGGCGGTGGGCTATGGCATCGACCTGCACACGGCGGTGACCGCCGCGGCGGTCAATCCGGTCAAGGCCCTGGGCATCTACGATAAGTACGGCAGCCTGGACGTGGGCAAGACCGCCAATATCGCGGTGCTGAACGGCGATTTGTCCTTGCATTCCGTCATATTCCATGGTAAAATGACCATGTAAATCGGTGCGTTTTGGGCACAATTACAAAATCTGTCAAAACAGGCCCTTCGGCGCTACTCCTCTACCATAGCGCCGCGGGACCGTAAAAAAGGAGGAAAAACTTCCCGCGCATCTCGCGGTGCGGCAGTGTGGAGACCTGTCGTAATGCGGTCCGTCCTTTTTGGGCGGCGCGAGGCGGTCCGGGCGGAGGCCCGGCTGTCAGAGATGGAGAGCATGTCAGAAGTCATTATCAAGGGATTGAAGAAGGTGTATGACGGCGGGGTCACGGCGGTGCACGACGTGAACCTGACCATCGCGGACAAGGAGTTCATCGTACTGGTGGGCCCGTCCGGCTGCGGCAAGTCCACCACCCTTCGCATGGTGGCGGGCCTGGAGGACATCACGGAGGGCGAGCTGTACATAGACGGCAAGCTCTGCAACAACGTGGAGCCGAAGGACCGCGACATCGCCATGGTGTTCCAGTCCTACGCCCTGTACCCGCACATGACGGTGTACGACAACATGGCCTTTGCGCTGAAGCTGAAGAAGGTCCCCAAGGCGGAGATCGATAAGAAGGTCAGGGAAGTGGCGGCGATCCTGGACATCACCCAGTACCTGGAGCGCAAGCCCAAGGCCCTGTCCGGCGGCCAGCGTCAGCGTGTGGCCATCGGCCGGGCCATGGTGCGCGACCCGAAGGTGTTCCTGATGGACGAGCCTTTGTCCAACCTGGACGCGAAGCTGCGTAACCAGATGCGTGCGGAGATCATCAAGCTGCGCAGCCGTATCAACACCACGTTCATGTACGTGACCCACGACCAGACCGAGGCCATGACGCTGGGCGACCGTATCGTGATCATGAAGGACGGCTTTGTGAACCAGATCGGCACGCCGGGCGAGGTGTTCGACAAGCCTGTGAACCTGTTCGTGGCGGGCTTCATCGGGATGCCGGTAATGAACTTCTTCGACAACTGCAAGCTGCTGGTGGAGGACGGCGAGTACTACGCCCAGATCCGGGGCGCCAAGATCAAGCTGAGCGAGTTCCAGCAGAAGGCACTGAAGGCGAACGGGCAGGGGGCCTGCGACATCGTGGCGGGCATCCGGCCGCAGCACATCAGCGTGGGCGCGGGTGACCTGGAAGCGAAGATCGTGGTGAACGAGATGATGGGCTCGGAGGTACACCTGCACGCGGACAGCAACGGCGACGAGGTGGTGATGGTGATCCCGACGGTGGACCTGAAGGTGGACGTCTCTATGGGAGCGACGGTGAAGTTCAGCACAAAGCCCGAACTGATCCAGCTGTTCGACAAGGAGAGCGGCCACAACCTCATCTGGTACGACGCGGCGTCCGCCGAGGCCAACTCCCCCGTCTGCAAGAGCTACAGCTTCTGAAACCATGTGATATATCCGATCCCCTGCCTCCGGGCAGGGGATCTTTTTTGGCCCGGCGCGCGACCGGGGCCGGTTTTTGTTGACTATAGGGGTGAAAGGAGATGAACGCCGTGGACGATGCAGCGATCGTGGACCTGTACTGGGCCCGGGACGAGCGGGCCGTGGCGGAGAGCCAGGCAAAATACGGCGGGTACTGTCTAACCATCGCCGGTCACATCCTCGCCGACGGGGAGGACGCGAGGGAGTGCGTCAACGACACCTGGCTGGGTGCCTGGAACGCCATGCCGGAGGACCGGCCCAAGCGCCTGGGGGCCTACCTCGCCGCCATCACCCGGCGGGTAGCCATCAACCGCTGGAAAGCTGCCCGGACCCAAAAGCGGGGCGGCGGCCAGACGCCTCTTGTCATAGAAGAGCTATCAGAGTGCGTCCCCGGCGGGGAGAGCGCGGAGGCCCGCCTGGAGGCGGAGGAGCTGGGCCGGGCGGTGGCCGCCTTCGTCCGGGCCCTGCCGGACACGGAGAGGCGGGTGTTCCTGTGCCGGTACTGGTACCTGGACGGCATCGAGGACATCGCCGGGGCCTTTGGCTTTTCCCAGAGCAAGGTGAAGTCCATGCTGGCCCGGACGCGGAAGAGGCTGCTTGCGTATCTCAGGAAGGAGGGGTTCTGTGATGGCCGGTGAAAAGCTGTTGGAGGCGTTCGCATATGTAGACCCTGCGCTGGTGGAGGACGCCCGGGCGGGAGCGGAACGGCGCCGGGGCGCGGGCCGCAGGACATTGGCCATTGCCCTGGCTGCGGCGCTGGTGCTGGCATTGGGGGCCACGGCCTACGGTTATCTCAGCGGGGCGGACTGGTTCAAGACCTGGTTTTCCAACCGGGACCGGGAGCCCCTGACCCAGGGCCAGGAGGCCTATATCGAGGGCGCCGCCGTGGACGTGGGTCAGAGCGTGACGGCGGGCGGCTGGACGGTGACGGTGGAGACCGCCCTGGCGGACCAGTATGACATATATGTGAAGACCCGCATCGACCCGCCCGCGGGCGTGGTCCCGTCGGACAACTGCAAGCTGGAGGGCGCGGTCATCCTGGACGCCGACGGCAAAAAGATACCCTTCTCCCGGCGGAGCGAGAGCCTGACCTATTATCAGGAGGCGGGGAGCTGGTACTGCGTCTGGTCCCAGAGCGTGGAGCCCGTGAGCGGCGAGGATGCCTATCTGGACGGCCGGCCCCTGACCCTGACATTCGACAGTATCACGGTGGATGGTGAGACGGTGGCCCAAGGGCCCTGGCGCTTTACGCTGGACCTGACCAACCGAGGGACCCAGGCGGTGGAGCTTCTCAGCGAGCCCTTCCCCTGCAAGGGCCGGCATCTCTCCTATGAGGCCGGCCAGATCACCGAGAGCTATTACGACGTCACGCTCCTGTCCCTGGAGGTGCGGCCTCTGCGCCTGCGGGTACAATACCGGAGCGAAAGAGAGGAGGAGTTCGGGGACGGATTGCCCCTCTCCGTGGTGCTGAAGGACGGGACTGTGGTTCCTACCGGCTATGCCGGCGGCGGGGTAGGGAGCGGACTGGCCGACTGCAGCTACCAGCTGGCGGCCCCGGTGCTGCCGGAGGAGATAGCCTATGTCCAGCTCCCGGCGGGATACACCGTGCCCATGCCGGAATAAGTTGACATAATTCAAAAGCCGGGCGTATGCCCGGCTTTTTTCATGTTATAATGCGACCGGGAGCCGTTTTTTCCGACTGGATGGGTGAAGGGGGCGAGACAGTGAAGGACAGCGAGATCGTGGATCTGTACTGGGCCCGGGATGAGCGAGCCGTGGCGGAGACGGAGAATAAGTACGGCCCGTACTGCCTGGCCATCGCGGGGAACATCCTGGCGGACCGGGAGGACGCGAGAGAGTGCGTCAACGACACGTGGCTGGGGGCCTGGAACGCCATGCCCGACGCGCGGCCGGGCATCCTCTCCGCCTTTCTGGGGAAGATCACCAGGCGCCTGGCCCTGGACCGCTGGCGGGCCAAGTATGCTGCCAAGCGGGGCGGGGGCGAGACGCCGCTGGTGCTGGAGGAGCTTACTGAATGCGTCCCGGCGGCGGGCGGCCCGGAGGAGGAGCTGGCCATGAAGGAGCTGGCGGGGGCGGTGAACGCCTTCGTCCGGGCTCTGCCCCCGGTGGAGATGGGGGTGTTCCTGCGCCGGTACTGGTATATGGAGAGCGTGAAGGACATGGCACAGCGCCTGGGCTTTTCCCAGAGCAAGGTCAAATCCATGCTGGCCCGGACCCGGAAAAAGCTGCGGGCGCATTTGGAAAAGGAGGGACTTATATGAAGGGGAATGAGCGGCTCTTGCAGGCCATCGGCGAGGTGGATCCGGCGCTGGTGCAGGCGGCGGGGGAGATGGGCCCAGTCCGGCGGGGCCATGGGCGCAGGGCGCTGGTCATCGGTCTCGCGGCGGCGCTGGTGCTGACCCTGGGGGCCACGGCAGCGGCCTATTACGGCGACGCGCTTTTGGACCACTTCGCCTGGCGAAACGGCGGGGACCTGACGGAAAGCCAGCAGGCCACCATCGAGGCGCTGACCGCCGTGGTGGACCAGAGCCAGACCGTGGACGGCTGGACGGTCACGGTGGACAGGGCTATAGCCACGCGGCACGACGCCTATATCATGCTGGACGTGACCGCCCCGGCGGGGACGGTGCTGGACCCGGAGGAACAGAATTACGACTGTGACGTGGAGATATCCGGGTTCAACGCGGAGGATGCCTCGGAGGAGGGCGTGACCGGTCGTGGCCTGCAGATGACCATGTTCAAGGACGAGGGCATGGGGGAAAACGAGGGCGTCATCCTCCTGGAGCTGGACCGCACCGCCACCGTTGCCAGCGATCTGGACCTGGCCGACGGGAAGGAGCGGACCGTCACCGTGAAGGACCTGCGGGTGTGGGAGCTGGACGAGGAAAGCCATCTGACTGAGCAGACGCTGGTGAATGGGAGGTGGCAGTTCACCTTCGTCCTGCCCGCGGCAGAGGAGATCGAGCTGCTGGACGGGACCGTGAACGTCCTGGCGAAAAACCCCTCCACCGGAAATAAGGAGGATGTGGGGCTGAGCAGCCTCCGCCTGACGGCGCTGGGGGCGACGGTGGAGTATATCACCGCCTATGACTACATCCAGCCCTTCGACGACATGACCGTGACCATGGCCGACGGCTCCACCGTTATGGGGAGCGGGGGGACGAACAGCGCGAGGGACTTCGGCAAGGTCTGCTCCTTCCAGTTTGACGTGCCCATCGATCTCGGCCAGGTGGACCACGTGACCTTCCAGGACGTGGAGATACCTATGCCGAAGTAAGTTGACATAATATAACACCTCCCTCGGACGAGGGGGGCAATGCTTTTCCTATCCTTAGTGTTGGCAAAGGCGCTCCCTGCGTCGACAGCAAAGCGCTGCAATAACGTTGGCGTAGTGCGGCCTGGCCCGACAGTATCCCTGCCGCTAAGGCTCGCTTCGCTCGTCAACCGCGTCCGGGACACTGCCGGTTCCCGCCGCACGTCAGGTAGACACGCCTGCCTCCTTGGGGCGCCGTCGGCGGGCGGCCCTCACCAGCCCGACGCGCGGACAGAACCGGCAGTGCGCCTGCATGGCACATTGTTGAGCGTAGCGAAACGGTGCGCAGGTGTACTGTCGGGCTGTGCCGCGCTATATCAACATGGGAAGGGCCGGCCGCACTTTGCCTTCCTCGTCAGAGGGGGTCTTTTTGCTTTCTCCCCAGCGCATCCGATCCCGGCAGGGCGCAGAGGAATATGAGGGGGATGAAGTTGGAGAAGTACCGCCACCGGGCCTCCCACATAAGGAGGAACAGCAGAAGGCCGAACACCGCCAGCCGGGGGACCAGCATACTGAGCATATCCCCGCCGCAAAAGGCGTCCCGGAGGCCGGCGGCGATCAGCAGGATGTAGAGGGCGAACAGCATGCCGGTGCAGATGTGCTTGTATACCCCGTTGTACGTCCCGCCGGGCAGCACCCATTGACGCAGGCGGCTCTCGGTCAGCGCCGTCCCGCCCAGGCAGTCGGAAAGGCCGTAGGTGCCGTCGCCGAAGAGGATGTTCCCCTTCAGGGTGAGCAGCTTCACCATGCCCTTGGGGCCCAGGTCCGCTATCCGGCAGGCGATCTCTCCCTTCAGGGCGATGTCCTGTGCCTCCCGGTCGGTGAAGGACTGGGTGAAGGCGTAGGCGTCGGGGTCATACATGCCGACGCCGCCCAGGCCCATCATCACCCAGTGGAGCAGGGGCGTGCGCCGCTGCTCCGCCGTGTCCCGGTCCAGGTGGCGGTAGATGTCCCGGTCCAGCCCCGCCTGGCCCGCCAGGAGGATGAGTGCGGCGATGAGCCCCAGAGCGGCGGTCCGCGTCCACTGGCCCCGCAGTATGCCGTCCAGGAGGATGGCGATGAGGGCGATGATCACCGTGGCCTTGATCTGGGCGCCCAGGGCGGTGGAAAGGCCCATCAGCACGTACAGAATGAGCCGGTCCCGGCGGCGGGGCCGCTCCCTTGCCACAAGCCAGAGCCAGTAGGTGAGGATGGGGAAGGGCATGCTCAGCGCGTCGGTATAAAAGGCCGGGGCGATAAACCAAAAGGGCGGGCTCAGGGCGAACAGGGCATAGGCCATCATCTGGCCCCGGACGCCCAGCAGCTTTTTCGCGGCCTGGCCGGTAATGAACATGATGAGCAGAGAGAGGGCGCAGTTGGTTGCCGTGGCCGCCAGATACCAGTCCCGGATGCCCAAGGCGTCCGCCAGGCGCAATATCCAGTACATGAAGCGCAGGCCGCCGAAGTTATTGAAGAAGGTGTAGTAATAGTCGTAGTAGGAGGGGAAGGAGCCAGTCTCGACCCACTGGACCGCGCCGCCGAATATGGCGTCGATGTCGAACACGGGCGCGTACCGCAGCCGCAGGCCCAGGACCATCTGCGCGATGGTCATGACCACCAGAAAGACGGCGGTGACGGCGCGGGCATGCCGGACCAGGGCGGGCTCGAAGCGCTTTATCAGCCGCCAGACACCCAGGAGCGCCCCCAGGGCCAAGGCCGTGCAGAGCAGGAGCCAGCCCGCCTTATAGCCGTAGTAATACCAGCCGCCGGTGGCGAGGATGGGCACCATGATCCAGAGAAAGCACAGGGCGAATAGGCCGTAAAAGATGCGAAGGACGGCGGAGCGGACATTAGTTAACATACTATTACCTCAATAGATGGTCGTGCCCGTGAGGAAGGCGTAAAGATATGCCCCCTGCAGCAGGGAAAAGACGCCTGTCGCAGCCTGCCCCAGGGCGGGCCGCCGCCGGCAGAAGCGGGCCAGCGCGGCAAACATGGGGAAGGCGCAGGCCATGTACCGGCCGCAGCTCAGCGGCCAGCTCAGGGAGTAGTTGAGCACGAGGCAGCCCAGCAGGTACACCGTCCAGGGGATGGGCAGGGCTCCGGCGGCGTAGAGGAACCCGGCGGCGGCCAGGGCGAACACGGCCAGCTCCGGCACCAGGGTGGTGTATGCGAAGGCGTCGCCGCCGTGGATGGCCAGCTGGTCCCATATGATGGCGAGGCATCGGGTCAGGGGCACCGGATACTGGAACCAGTGGTCCCGCTGGTAGAAGGCGAAGCGGAAAGGTTCGCCCTCCACGTCCCAATTGAGCCACAGGTACACTGCCACGCCCAGGCCCATGAGGCCCAGGGGCAGCAGCTTGCGGACAAGGTCAGCCCTCAGGCCCTGCCACTGCCGGCGGTGAAGCTTCTCCAGCGGGCGCTCGTCCACCCAGTACTGGGCCAGCCCGGCGCAGGCCAGCAGGATCCCCTGCATCCGGGTCAGCGCCGCCAAGGCCCCTATGAGCCCCGCCCAGAGCCAGCGCCGCCGGCGGATCAGGTAAAACGTCGTGACCGACAGGAAGAAAAACAGGCTCTCCGTGAACGCCCCGGCGAAGAAGAAGGAGAAAGGCCATGCCATGAGCAGGCCCAGGCCCGTCCGGGCGGCGGCCCAGCCCAGGTCCTCCGTCATGAGCCTGGCGAACATCACACAGCCCGCGATGA
Organism: uncultured Oscillospiraceae bacterium; assembly: GCA_947631675.1. The sequence continues at coordinate 1,832 of CANRMG010000053.1, read as the reverse complement.
AGGAAAGGCCCGACACCAGGTGTGCGCACAGATCGTAATTGCCGAAAAGTACGTGCATCGCCCGCACAGTCCAGGGGTAGAGGGGGAAGAACACAAGGAAAAGGTGCTGGCCATCTTCGATGCAGTCGTGGTAGCCCAGCTTCGCCAGGTTCCGGTAGTGGGCGGCGTCAGATTTGCGGAAGGCGTCGGCGAGGCCCTGGAGGCTCATGCTGCCCCGGGCAACGGCGCAGAAAAGCGCTGTCACGGCGTACAGCGCGGCCAGATAGGCCCCGGCCCACAGCGCCGCCCGCAGGGCCATGGAGCGGGTGAAGGTCTCGCCATGGCTTGCCCCGCCCCAGCGGAGCGGGAGGCTGTGTCCGCCCAAATTTAATGTCTTCCGGCCGGCGCAGCGCGCAAGCAGCGCCGCCGTCCCGGCGGCCAGGACCGCGACCGCCGCCAGGAGATACAGGTATCGTAGTATATGATTCATGGCCGCCTCCTATGTTCTACTTTGATAGAGGTTCTATTAGAGTAGAAGATTCTATCGAGATAGAATATACAGCGGGAAGCGAACTTTGTCAAGAGAGAAAAGATGAATTAGAAACTCTAATGTTCAACATTGTCAAAACTCATAAACCGGCCGCGGCCCGGCGGCCAAAGTCTATGGAATCCGACAAAATGCACAAATGAAGGCGAAAAAACTGGTGATTGTGCCTTGACAATCGAACCGCGGGGGTATATAGTGCGTAGCATGAAACGGCAAGGACGTCGTGACTGGTAAGTCGGGGCGTCCCTGCCGTTTTTGATCTATTCGCATCAAGAGGAGGAAGCAAAAAATGGAGGAGATATTGGAGAGCCTGTCGGGCGAGATATTTGCCGTATGGTTTTTGATCGGCGCGGCGCTGGTGTTCTGGATGCAGGCGGGCTTCGCCATGGTGGAGAGCGGCTTTGCCCGGGCGAAGAACGCAGGCAACATCCTGATGAAGAACCTGATGGACTTCTGCATCGGCACATGCGTGTTTATCCTGATCGGATTCAGTCTGCTGCTGGGGGAGGACCTCGCCGGCTTCATCGGCAAGCCCGGGTTCGACATCTTCACAGCCTACGAGAGCTTTGACTGGTCCAACTTCGTGTTCAACCTGGTGTTCTGTGCCACCACGGCTACTATCGTGTCCGGCGCCATGGCGGAGCGGACCCGGTTCATATCCTACTGCGTCTATTCCGGCGTCATCTCGGCGCTGATCTACCCCATCGAGGCCCACTGGATATGGGGCGGCGGCTGGCTGGCCCAGCTGGGGTTCCACGATTTTGCCGGGTCCGTGGCCATCCACATGGTGGGCGGCGTGTGCGCCCTCATCGGCGCGAAGCTGGTGGGTCCCCGCATCGGCAAGTTCACGAGGGACGCCAAGGGCAAGATCGTGAAGGTGAACGCCTTCCCCGGCCACAACATCCCCATCGGGGCCCTGGGCGTGTTCATCCTGTGGCTGGGCTGGTACGGCTTCAACGGCGCGGCCTGCACCAGTGTGGAGCAGCTGGGAAGCGTGTTCCTGACCACCACCGTGGCCCCCGCCGTGGCGACGACGGTATGCATGATCTTCACGTGGCTGAAGTTCGGCAAGCCGGATGTGTCCATGTGCCTGAACGCCTCCCTGGCGGGCCTGGTGGCCATCACGGCGCCCTGCGACGTGACGGATTGCCTGGGCGCCATCATCATCGGCGCGGTGGCGGGCGTGCTCGTCGTGTTCGGCGTGTGGCTTCTCGATAACAAGCTTCGCATCGACGACCCTGTGGGCGCCGTGGCGGTCCACTGCTGCAACGGCATCTGGGGCGGCATCGCCGTGGGCCTGTTCGCC
>CANRMG010000052.1 GCA_947631675.1 uncultured Oscillospiraceae bacterium | reverse complement strand
TACCTGCACGGGGCCTCCCAATGGGATGGAGCGTATGCCCCGGCAGCGGAGAACAAGACGGCAGTCTACATCTTCATGGGCGAGCACGACGAATACTACGGCTCGGACAGGGCGCGGGAAGCCTACGATGGGCTGCTGGAGGCATACCGTCAGACCGGCCTTGACGATGAGGAGATAGACGAGCTCCTGCGGCTATGGATACCGGACGACGCCTGGTTCGCCGACCGGGGCATCACGAATCAACACGGCGGCGGGAACGTGCTGTTTGAAGAAAATCGCGTCATCTCCTGGCTTCTGGATCAGTCCAGGACGGAGGAACAGCCATGAAGAAAAAGCAGGTTTTGCGGATCGTTACCGATGTTCTGATGACCGCCGCGCTGGTGCTGCTCATGAGCTACAGCCTGCTGGGGGAGGCGGCCCACGAATGGATCGGCGTCGCCATGCTGGTCCTTTTCGTCACCCATCATGTGCTCAACAGACGGTGGTTCCGGGGGCTTTTCAAGGGAAGATACACGCCCTTTCGCATACTTCAAACCGCGCTGGTGCTGCTGATCTTTGCGGGCATGATCGGCTCGGCGGTGAGCGGCGCGGTGCTGAGCCGCTACGCGCTGGACTTTCTCCCTATTCAGGGCGGACGGGCTTGGGCGAGAGTGGTCCATATGCTCTGCGCCTATTGGGGCTTCGTCCTGATGAGCCTGCACCTGGGCCTTCACTGGAACATGATACTGGCAAAGATGCGGAAAACGACCTCAGAGACGCAGACATGGCTTCTGCGGATCGCGGCGCTGGCGGTGGCCTTGTACGGCATTTACGCCTTCGCCAAACAGGACATTCTGAACTACCTGCTGCTGCGAAATCATTTTGTGTTCTTCGACTTTGACGCGCCCAGGATCGTGTTTTACCTGGATTACATCGCCATCATGGGCCTGTTCATTTTCATCGGACACTATCTGGCCCGCTGGCTGCGGAGAGGGAAAAAGAGTATGCAGCGCTGATACGACAATGCAACGCTCCCGTGCAGAGCGTTGCATTGTATCAAATAGCGCAATCTTTGCCAAAACTGGTAACAGTAAAAACGGCGTGACCGCAAGGGTCACACCGTTTCCAAAACAAATTATGACGTTACAAAGGCCGCCCACTCGGGACACCTTCCTTACGGAGAGTGTCCCAAAGGGCAGGCCCTTTTTGTGTTCATTTTTACTTCACAGCACGTAGATCAGGATGGCCAGCAGGTGCAGCACGCTGCCCGCCAGCACGAACAGGTGAAAGACGCTGTGCATATAGCGGTGCTTCTTTCCCATCCCGTAGAGGATGGCGCCCACCGTATAGGACACGCCCCCGGCCAGGATCAGCCAGAAGCCGCCCATGCCCACGGCCCGGAGGAGCAGCGGTGCCTTGAAGATGATGGCCCAGCCGATGCCGATATAGCAGATCATGGAAAAGACCCGGTAGCGCCGCAGGTCGATGGCCGTCAGCACCGTGGCGGCGATGGTCAGCGACCAGACCACGCCGAAGAGCACCCAGCTGGACACCGGGTCGATGGGCCGCATGGCGCTCAGGAGGATGGGGGTATACGTCCCCGCGATGAGAAGATAGATGGTGCAGTGGTCGATCACCTGCAGCACCCGCTTGCCCATGCCCTCGTGCAGGCCGTGGTAGACGCTGGACATGGTGTACAGCAGTATCATGGACACGCCGAAGATGGCGCCACCCACTACGCCCCAGCCGTTTTTGTGGAGCGCCGCGACAACCACGCACAGCACCAGCGCCGCTATGCCCACCGCCCCGCCGACGATGTGGGAGACCATGTTGAACCGCTCCTCGCCCTTCGTGTAGTCCGGCAGGTCCCGGTCTTTCAGCTTCGTGCGCTTCATGGGCGTCACCTCCTTTTTCCAGACTATTATAATACCCCATTCGGGGCGAAAAGTCGATAGATTTCCGCGGCCCCGGCGGCTCCCGGCTTTAACCGTCAAGAAAATGTCAAAAAAAGTCATGGATTACGTAATTTTTGTGTTGCGTTATTATGGTAAACTTGATAAAATATGACATATTCTGACCTCTTTGCCCTTTGGGGCGCAGTCGAGGCGTATGAGGTGAAGCCCATGAAGAGAGTGATCGCATTTTTGCTGGCCTGGGTCATGCTGCTTGGCATGGCCATGCCCGCGATGGCGGCAGAGGACGTCCAGGGCGGCGGTGGGGGATATATGGTCCCGGAGACGGACATCCCGGCCGTGGATGTGCCCGGACCGGAGATCGTCGACACCACCCCGGAGCCGACGGCCACCACGGAGCCTGTTCAGGAGCCCGCGGCCACGCCGGAGCCGGAGACCACAGCGGTCCCGGAGACCCCGGCCACACCGGCTCCCACCGAGGAGATCGCTCCCTCGCCGGAGGCCTCCGCCAGCCCGGAGCCTTCCGCTTCGCCGGAACCCTCCGCCACCCCGGAGCCCACGCCCCAGTCGGACGAGCTGATGATGATCTCGTCCGTGCCCGGCGTGACCACAGGCCAGGTGGACCTGGTCATCGATATGGCCATGGACCTGGACCGGACGCCGTTCTTCACGGCGGCGCTGACGGGGCCGGACACCCATATCATGACCGCGGCGGCCGACGGCAATACCTACAGCTTCCACGGCCTGGCCCAGGGGGACTATACGCTCACTGTCTCCGGGCAGTGGTTCGCTCCCTATACCCAGAGCATACATATCGCTGAGAGCGACGGCGCGCTGGTGAAGCTCACGGTGGGCCGTCTGGCCGGCTATGAGGGCACGGCCCATCCCGGCGTGCTGGTGATGGGCGATATAGACGGCGACGACGCCGTGAACGAGAGCGACTGGGCGGCCATGAAGAGCTCGCTCGTCGCCGGCGACGACGCCTGCGATCTTACCGGCGACGGGGTCACGGACCTGGCCGACGCCGAGTATCTAGCCAAGGGCATCGCCCTCGGACGGCTGAGCGCGGACGAGCGCATTGCCACGGTGGAACGCTTTGTCCCGGGTTCGGCCATCACGTCCTTTGTGGACGAGGGCACCAGCATCGGCGGCAGCACTGAGGACCTTTTTAAGGACAACGGCCAGAGTGTGACCCTGGGCAATACGAACGGCCACCCCATCTCCGCCGCGGAGTCAGTGCAGGTGTCCCTGAACGTGGCGGGCGATGCCAAGACCGACGCCATCCTCCTGGAGAACACCAACATCTCCGAGGCTGAGATCAAGGTGGAGATCGAGGGCGAGGGCACCAGAGTCTTTAACGTGGGCTCTCCCGCGGCCGCCCCGGTCATGGCGGCCGAGACAGGCGACGTGGCCGTCATCGCCGCGGCTGTGCCCATCGCCGCGTCCATTGCCGAGAACGTCACCCGCGACGCCAACGGCAATATACAGCTCGATCTGGGGACTCAGAAGGCCGTGAAGAAGGTGACCATCAGGATCACCGGCGTCTCCGATACCACGAACTTGGCATCCATCACCCAGGTGGAGTTCGTCAACGGCATGGAAAACCGCATCCCGGAGCCCCAGATGAACGTGCCCCAGAGCGTGGGCGCTGTGGGGGGCAGCCGGCAGTTCACCGTGAGCTGGCAGCCCTGCGAGAACATCACCGGCTATGAGGTCGAGGTGAGCGCCAATGGCGTGACAGAGCTGTTCCCCCTCACGGGCACCAGCCTGACCGTCACCAACTTCGGCGGCAAAGAGGTGGTCAACTACACCACCTATTCGATCCGCGTCCAGTCGGTCAACGGCAAGTGGTCCAGCGGCTTCTCCGACTATATAAGCGTCACCCCCAAGCCCACGGGCCGGCCGGACAAGCCGGACAACGTGAAGGCCAAGGGCGGCTACCAGACCGTGACCGTCTCCTGGAAGAACATGAAGGACACGGTCAGCTATGACCTCTACTATAAGGAAAAGAGCGCGGCGGCCTATACGGAGATCGCGGGGCTCACGGGCACCAGCTATACCATCACCGGACTCAACAGCCAGATCGAGACGGAGTACGAGGTCTATCTGATCGGCGTCAACGAGTTCGGCCGCAGCCCCGAGTCCATCCACGCCGGCGCCACGACCATCACCCTGAACCCGCCGGATATGCCCCGCTTCAACCTGATCAGCCGGGACAGCGCCGGCCGGCCCGGCATGTACCACATCGCCTCCGCCGCCCAGTATAAGGGCGTCATGGTGGCCAGCCGCCAGGATACGGCGGCGGGCACTGCCTGGGGCACCGTGGACGGCGACCCGGCCTCTTATTATGACAGAAAGACCTGGGACGACGGCGGTTACAACTACTTGGGACCGGATATTGGCCTCACCTATACCTTCGACCAGGCCTATACCATGGACACCATCGGCATGATGAGCGTGGAGCCCGGCATGGACTTCACCTACGTGAAGGTCCGCTGGTGGGACGCGGAGGGCCAGGCCCATGACCTGGGCAACAATGTGGTGGCCTCTGAGCGGCGGGCCGACGCCAACGGCCGGAACTACTTCTTCATCCGGCTGCCCGAGCCCATCACCACCTCCAAGGTCCAGATCGGCGTGGCCCGTTACTGGGCCGGCAACAACCGGATCAGCGTCTCCGAGGTGTACTTCTACAGGTATGACGCGCTGAAGGACGATCTGAACGCCCTCTATGCGGACGATCTGCACACGACCCTGAATCAGGGCGTCACCGAGCAGCAGCTCAACGACCTGAAGGCCCGCATCGAGGCCTCCGTGGATGAGTTCGGCGAGCCGAACCCCGACCGGGACCGGCTCCTTCGGGAGTGGGACACGGCCTGGGAGATCTACCACGACCAGTTCCTCAGCAAGGTCACCAATATCCACACGGGCATCACCGCCAGCGGCGATGAGCACGGCTTCGGCGGCCTGAATGCCTGGCAGCCCCTGGGCGTCACGGCGGCGGCCGGCGAGAAGATCACCGTCTACGTGGGCAGCAAGCTGCGGGCCACCGGCGCGGAGACCCAGCTGCAGCTGGTGGTCACCCAGTACCACGCCGAGGCCGGCGCCATGAGCAAGGTGGTGCAGACCCTGAAGGTGGGCGCCAACGAGATCACCGTGCCCAAGGTATGGGACAGCACCAACGTGGAGTCCGGCGGCGCGCTGTACGTGCAGTACACCGGCGGGGCCGGCGGGCCGGATGAGTACGCCGTGCGCGTCAGCGGCGGCGTGGCCGTGCCTGTGCTGGACCTTTATAAGGTGACGGACGCCGGCGAGCGGGCCGGCCGCGTGAACGCCTATCTGGCAGAGCTGACGAACTACGTGTCCGCCATGGAGGCGAAACACAGTGAGGTCCACCAGGGCGAGGGCTCCGTCAGCGCCGAGGTGAACTACGACTACAGCGAACAAAACTGCATCCTGGGCGCCACGGACATCATGCTGGACACCATGATGCTGTCCATCCCCGCCCAGCAGGTGACGGCCGGCTGCGGCGGCGACGGGAGCAGGCTGCTCACGTCCCTGAACGCCATGGAGAGCATGATGGCCCTGTTCTACCAGCACAAGGGCCTGAACGCCAGCGCCAAGGACATGGCCGACCGCATCCCCCTGCGGCACCTGAACATCCGCTACCAGCGCATGTTCTCCGGCGCGTTCATGTACGCCTCCGGCGACCACATCGGCATCGAGTATTCAGAGACGGACGACCTGGCCGGCTGCGGCGGCGTGGTGACCGACGGCAGCGGCCGGTATATTTCCGGTAATTACTTCGGCTGGGGCATCGCCCATGAGATCGGCCACGACATCAACCAGGGCGTGTACGCCATCGCCGAGATCACCAACAACTACTTCGCTGTCCTGGCCCAGGCCCAGGAGACCAACGGGAGCGTGCGCTTCAAATATGATAACGTGTACGCCAAGGTCACCAGCGGCACCAAGGGCAGCGCCACAAACGTGTTCACCCAGCTTGCCATGTACTGGCAGCTGCACCTGGCTTATGACAGGGGCTACAACTTCAGGACCTATCCCGGCTACGACGAGCAGCTGGCCAGCCTGTTCTTCGCACGGGTGGACACCTACGCCCGCACACCCTCCAAGGCGCCTGGCGGGAACCTGACCCTGGTGGGGGCGGATGTGGACCAGGCCCTGATGCGCCTGGCCTGCGCCGCGGCCCAGAAGAATTTGTTGGATTTCTTCGAGCGCTGGGGCAAGACCCCCGATGAGGGGACCATTGCCTACGCCTCCCAGTTCCCGGCGGAGAACCGCGCCATCTACTACGTGAACGACGAGGCCCGGCTCTACACCCTGGAGCACGGCGGGTCCAGCAAGCTGGCCGCCGACGGCTCCACCGCCGCCATCCAGGCCGTGTCGGTCCAGAAGGAGACAGATCACTCCAACCAGGTCAACATCACCATCACCCCCAGCGGCACGGTGCCCGCCGATCAGATCCTGGGCTATGAGATCGTGCGCTGCACCATCGACCGGGGCGTGACCGAGAAGCGGACCGTGGGCTTCACCACGACCAACACCTTTACGGATACGGTCTACGCCATGAACAACCGGGCCGTGTCCTATGAGGTCACCCTGGTGGACAAGTTCCTGAACCGCTCGGCGGCGGCCCAGGCGGACATGGTGAAGATCGAGCACGGCGGGAACCTGGACAAGGCCAGCTGGACCGTAAAGACCGACGGCCTGAAGGCTGAGCCCATCCAGAGCGAGGCCAACGAGGACGACCCGGAGGGGACCAAAACGGACGCCGCCGCCCAGATCGTGGACGGCAGGGGCGACACCGTCTACACCCCTACGGTGGAGAAGGAGGGCGCGGTCATCGAGATCGACTTCCACGACGCCCTGATCGTCACGGGCTTCGCGTATGCCAGCGGCGGCGGAACGCCCCTGGGCGACTATACCGTGTCCGTCCGCCAGTCCGGCGAATGGGTCCAGGTGGGCGAAGGCACCCTGGACGGCGATAAGACCGTATACTTCTCCAACAAGGACGGCAAGTATGTGAGCACCTATATGGCGGACGCCATGCGCTTTGTCCTGAGCGCCCCTGCGGGCGGCACCATCAGTGTTGCGGAGATCGACGTGATGGGGCCCACCGGCGACAACGTGGACTTCGCCTACATAGACGGCAGGCCGGCCATCGGCTATCTGGAGAAGGCATTCCAGTACGGCCAGGAGAAGAACGAATATATCCCGGCCGGGTCCCTGGTGTTCACCGGCAGCTACAAGGGCAACGCGGCCTACAACGTGGCCATGCTCTATGACCAGGACGGCCAGATCGTCACCGGCATCGCCGAGGACGACAGCCGTATGGCCTACCAGACCATCCACGCGGACGTCCCAGAGGATGGGCCCATCCAGGATGTGCTGGGCGGTATCTGGATCTACTGGATACAGCCGGAGGACCTGACCACCGGCTTCACCATGCCCAAGCGGGTGCGGGTGGAGCTGTACCGGGTCAACGACGCCAAGACCAACGAGGGCGAGCGGCTGGTCAGCGACTCGCTGTTCGTGGATGTGCCTCAGGCGCCTGGGAAGATCACCCTGACCGCTTCCGGCGCGGAGAGCGCCGGGACCGGCGCCGTCGGCTGAGACGGGAAAGGAAGGGATAAGACATGACAAGATCTATCCACCGTGTTTTCTGCACGACGCTGCTTCTGGCGGCGGTGCTGTTCCTGCTGAGCCCCTGCGGACTGGCGGCGGAGGCCGCCGCCGGTCCGGCGGACCAGATCCTGGTGGAGGGGAACACAGTCTCCCTCGTCTCCACCCATATGGCCGCCGAGCGCATCTGCTCCGTACAGCTGACGCTGAACGTGGGGGAGGGCGCCGGATTCACCTTCGCGCCGGAGCTGGCCGGTCTCATGACCGCCAGCGTGTCCGGCGAGGGCACGGTCACCCTCTACATCGTGAGCACAGAGCCTCTGATGAGCGGCGACCGGCTGGTGCTGGGCACCATATCCGGCGGCGCGCCGGAGGAGACGACCCTGGCGGACGGCTCGCTGAAATACGTCTACGGCAAGCGTACCGTGGTCCAGAACGCCGCGCAGGCGGACGAGCTGTCCCCCGAGAAGAACGCCCGGGAGCTGCTGGGGGCGGCCATCGACGCGGCCAACAACAAGTACGGCGAGACCGAGGGCCTTAAGTACACCGAGGAGAGCTGGAACCGCCTGCGGGAGGCGCTGCTGGACGCCGGGAACTATTTCGATTATGCCGGCGCCACAGATGAGCAGCTGATCGGTGCCCTCAACGATCTGGCCGCGGCCGTCGAGGGCCTGCGGTTCACCGACCAGGCGGGTCTTGAGGACGCCATTGCCCGGGCAAGGAGCCTCAGCGCCGGCGGCTATACGTCCTCCAGCTATGCCGCCCTCCAGTCGGCCCTCAGCCAGGCGGAGAGCGCGCTGACCTCCGACGATGACGCCCAGATGAGGGCCGCGTGGGAGGCCCTGGAGGCGGCTATCGACGGTCTGGTGCCCTACTCCGGCGCAGACAGCAACGGCCCCACCATCGGCGATGGCCCGGACGACGGCACCAGCCCCGGCGGCAGCGAGCCCACGGCAACGCCCGCGCCCACTGAGATGCCGGCCACAGCCAGCCCGGAGCCCTCTGCCACGCCCGAGCCCAGTGCCAGCCCTGAGCCCAGCATCATGCCCCGCGCCGGCGGGGAGGAGGCCCAGCCCACCGCCACCGCCGCGCCCACGGCCGTGCCCGCGGCCAGCGGCCCCGCTGCCCCCGCTACCGGGGACGAGACGGTGTTCCTGCCCTGGGCGCTGATGCTGTGCGTGAGCGGCGCGCTGCTGGCGGTGCTGCTCATCGGCCGGCATACCAGACAGCATAAATAAGACCCGGAGCGCCCGCCTTTTGGCGGGCGCTCCTTTTATACTTTAAAAATCGACGCGCATACGGTATAATAGGCATATCAGACGAAGAAACACCGTATACCCGACATAAGAGAGGAGGACCTTCTCATGCCGAATAAGAGAAATAGAGCCCTGTGCCTGCTGCTGGTCCTGGTGGCCATATTGTCCATGGCCCAGCCCGCCCTGGCCGCGGGAGTGACCTATATGCCCGGGGTGACCGCTGAGATGTCGGACCCCGCCTATTGGTCTGCCCTGCAGGAGGGTGCGGACCAGGTCATACTGACCCCGGAGGAGATAGAGACCTTCAACGCCGACAGCGCCTGGCGGGAGGGGACCATGGTCATGGACCTGCGCAACAGCGCGGAGGGCTTTGACGGCCTGGAGCGAAACGAGATGCTCCGCGCCTCCGCGGCCGCGGACGCGGAGTATTACCTGGGCTGGACCTACAAGGGCAACGGGGAGCCGGCGGACCAGGCCTATTTTGACGCCATGATCGCCAACTGCGTGGACCCCAACGCCTCCCAGTGGATGCCCATGCGCTACGGCGTCGCGGTGAAGCGCACGCTGCTGCGGGTATTCCCCAGCCCCGACCCCATCCTGGACGATCCCAACGACGTGGATTTCGACTACCAGTCCCTCAGCGGCATCCGGGTGAACGAGCCCATGCTCATCTACACCACCTCCGCCGACAGGAAGTATTATATGGTCCGCATCGCCAGCTGCTCCGGCTGGGTGCCGGCGGAGGACGTGGCCGTGTGCGCCAATAAGGACGAGTGGCTCTCCGCCTGGGACCTGCCCTCGGAGAAGCTGCTGGTGTTCTACGGAAACAAGGAGTACACCGACGCCTCCAACTCCCACCCGGAAACGGCCCGGCGGATGCTCACCGCGGGCACGGCCCTGGAGCTGGCGGAGAACGTGGCCCCGGACCAGCTCATCGGCAACCGCTCTCCCTTCCACAACTACGTGGTGTACCTGCCTGTGCGCCGGGCCGACGGCAGCTATGAAAAGCAGCTGGCCCTGATCCCGGAGACCGCCAAGGTGAGCGTAGGGTACCTGCCTCTGACCATGGCCAATATCGCCATGGTGGCCCTGGAGAATCTGGGCGACGCCTACGGCTGGGGCGGCATGATGGATGTGGACGACTGCTCCGGCATGATCAACACCATCTACCGGTGCTTCGGCCTGAGCATCGGCCGCAACGGGGACTGGCAGGCCAAAATGAACATAGAGAAGATCGACATGCACAATATGTGCCTGGAGGAAAAGCGCCTGATCCTGGACGAGATGCCCCTGGGCTCGGCCCTGTGCTTCGACGGCCATGAGATGATGTACCTGGGCAAGGTGGACGGCAATTACTACGTGGTCAGCACCGTCAGCAGCATCGTAAGCCCCTATACCGGCAGTATCCTGCGGACCCGGGATGTGATGATCAATACCCTGGATGTGAAGCGGGGCAGCGGCAAGACCTGGCTGGGGGCCCTCAATATGGTGTTCATGCCTTGCTACGCCAAGCTGGAGGGCAAGAGCTATGACTTCCCCGCGCTGCAGTGGTACCACGACGCGGTCACCTACTGCATCCAGAGCGGCGTCATGCCCGGCCTGGATATAGACGACGTCTTCGGCATCGGCCAGAACGCCACGCGGGCGGACCTGGCCTACGGCCTGTGGATGACGGCGGGCGCGCCCGTCGCCGCGCCGGCGGAGGGGGAGGATGCCTCCGCCGAGCCCACGCCGGAGCCCGCGTCGCCCTTCTCCGATGTGGCGGCGGACAGTTCTGCCTGCGCCGCCATCGCCTGGGCGGCGGAGCAGGGACTCATGGCCGGCCAGGACGGCGCCTTCTCGCCCAATGGGACCGTCAGCGGTCAGGAGGCCGCCGCGGCCTTTGAGAAGCTGGCCGGGCTGCAGGGAAAGACCCTGAACACCGCCGTGGTGGAGAACGCGGGGGAGGAGCCCATGGCCCGGGAGACGCTGGCCACGGCCTTCTATCAGTACAGCCAGGCGTGAGAGGTCTTAAGACAGTTCATTCGCATATAAAAAAGGCGGCTCCTTTCGCAGGAGCCGCCTTGCGGTGTCCTTATTCAAATTCGCAAAGTGAAATTCAATTCTAACCGTTTTTGCTTGGGGGATTTGATACCATTTGATTTTTCCTGATACCTATTA